>JBKPBQ010000171.1:0-26312 GCA_046726955.1 Acidobacteriota bacterium | reverse complement strand
GCCCGCGACGATGCCGAGAACGTGCGGCTGGCCGCGATCGAGGGGCTGGTCGAGATCGCGGCCGCGCGCCCGGTGGCGGAGCCGGCGTTCGTGCGCGCGCTCACGGACGCCGACAGCCGGGTGCGCCTCCACGCCGTGCGAGGGCTTCGCCGGCTGGGGACGCTGTCGCCAGCCGCGCGCCACGCCCTCGGCAAGGTGCGAACCGATCCCGACGAGGAGGTCCGCGTCCTCGCCGACCGCCTCCTCCGCTGAGCGAAGCTCATCGAGCCCGAGCGGCTCGGCTGGCCGGCGACACCGGGAAGAGCCCGTTTACCGCGGCGACGATGCGGGTGGTGGCGATTCGGTGTGCGATCTCGTTCGGGTGCTCGTCGTTGGGGCCGTCCACGACGAGCAGCTCCCAGTGCAAACCCCGATAGGCGGGGAGGAGGTCGACGACGAGGGCACCCGCGTCGCGCGCAACGCTCGTCACCTTCTCGTGGATGTCGGCGAACGGGTAGGAGTCTCCCAGGGGGTTGGCAAGGAGCGGGAAGATCGCGACGACGAACGGGATGCCCTTGTTCCGGCAGAGCGTGGCCATCTCGCGAAGGGCCCTCTGGGCGGCGATCCAGCCGGAATAATCCGCGGCGAACTGTGACTCGTAGGCGGCGATGCGCCGCCGGTTGAGGACGGTGGCCTCGATGCGGCCCGCCACGAAGCGGTGGAGCGCGGAGCGATCGAGCAGGCTCGGCGCGTGCGCCCGCTCCTGCTGGAGGGTCTCCCAGTACTGCGCCCTGCGGGCCTCGGCACCGGTCTCGTCCTCGCTGTCGTTCAGGCAGAAGCCCAGAAGCACGAGGTCGGGCTCGTAGGCCAGCCCCTCGTCGCGGAGCTGCTCGGCCTCCTCCACCGAGTTCATCCCCGGGCGGGCGAGGTTGACCACCTCCCAGCGCTCGCCGCGGTGCCGGGTGAGGCTGCGCTCAACGCGCTGGGGATAGGCGTCCTCGAACTCGACGCCGAAACCCCAGGCGATCGAGTCGCCGAGGGAGACGACCCGATGAGTGCCCGCCGGCTTGGCGAGGCTGCGCTCGAGGTCGCGGTATTCCCGCGAGTTCGTCGGCTCGCTTCCGCGCCCCTTCGTCTTCACGGGCGCGTAGCCGGTGGCCTTGGGGTCGGCGACTCCGAGCACGCGCACGGCCACTTCACCGGCGACGAGGGCCGCGGCGGTCCCGAGAATCACGAGCAGGACGGCCTCATGGACCCGTCGCGAGCGCCGCTCGCTGTGGGGGCCGGCAGGGCTCGTCGCCCCGGGGACCCGGTCGAGCTCGCTTTCGACGCCTGTCTCGGTCAAGAGCCTTGCCGGCTAGAGCGTAGCAGGTCGGGCACTCGTCAAGGGCGCGGGAGGCCGGCCGATCGAGATCGTTGTTTGAACCTGTCGCCCGGTCTAATAGAATCTAGGCTTTTGACTGATGCCCGGTGCGGCCAGGCCGCGTGGGGTATCGACGGCCGTCGAACGCGTCCGCGCCGGTGGCCTGACGGGAGGGAATCATGATGGCTCGTCCGGCCCTCATTCGCCGGTCCGCAGCGCTCGTCGTTGTCGTCGTGCTTGCCGCGTCGTGCGGCGGGAGCAAGAGCTCGAGTCCCACGACGCCGCCGACGGCGGCTCCCGCGCCCACACCGACGGCGACGCCGCCTCCGCAGGCGGCCGGGTGCCCGCTCGGGCTCGGCAGCGGCCGGTTCACCTGCCAGGGAGACGTCCCCGGGCTCATGCCCGTCGTCGAAGGCGCGATCGACAAGCTCGTGAAGGACCAGCCGTCGCTCTTCGACCTCAACAACCCGCCCGCCGACCGCTCGTACTTCATCCACGACGTGGACTCGTTCTACGACGGGGTCATCTCGAACCTCGTCTCGCAGGGGCTGTGCGCGCAGCGCGACCCCGAGGACAAGGACCACCTGCTGGTGAAGGACAGCAACACCTACGACGAGACCTACGACATCGTCACGACGCAGCACTTCATCCGGCGGGGACCGAAGACCTACCTGCGCACGTGCACGCCCGCGCACTTCCCGCTCACCGCGGACCAGGCGGTGTTCTCGGTCAGCGTCTCGTTCTTCCGCTACACGGAGTGCGCGAACACGCACCCGCCCCACAACACGCTGCCGCTCGGCTGCCGGGGCACGATCACGGCCACTCCCCGCGACGCGATTGGCAACAAGCTGCCGATCGACCTGCACGGCTCCGAGATCACGTGGTTCGTGCAGTACGGGGACGGCGTGACGATCTCGACGAGCCCCGCCCCCGACGGCGTGACGTTCAACCTCGTCCTCACCGGCAAGAACCTCGGGGAGTTCAGCGTCTGCGCGACGGTTTCCGGCAAGACCGGCTGCCTGAACGGCAGCGTCATTCCCTGACGCCTCCGCCGGCGATCACCGACACGAATCGATCGAGGTCGATGTTGCCGCCGGAGACGATGCAGACGACGGGGCCGGGTCCGGTCCGGCCGGCGAGCGCGCACGCGACCGGGCACGCGCCCGCTCCCTCCGCGACGACGCGGTTTCGCTCCGCGAGGAGCCGGACCGCGCTCGCTACCTCGTCGAGTGTCGCCACCACCGCTCCCGCCACGACGCCGCGCGCGCGCTCGAGCATCGACGGGAAGACGGTCTTGCCGCCGATCCCGTCCACGAAGGACGGACGATAGGCGATAGTTCGGGGCTCGCCCGCGGCGAGGGCGGCCGTAAGAGGCGCGGCGCTCTCCACCTCGGCCGCGAAGATCCGGCACTCGGGACGCCGCGCGCGGACCGCGGCGGCAATGCCGCACGTGAGGCCGCCGCCGCCCCAGGGGACGACGATCGCCGCGGCCGTCGGGAGGTCTTCGAGGACCTCGAGGCCGATCGTGCCGTTGCCTGCCATCACGTGGGGGTCGTCGAACGCGTGGATGAACGTGCCGTCCAGCCCGGGGAACTGGCGGGTCTCGAACGTCTCCCACCAGCGCTCGAACGACACCTTGATCACACGGCCGCCCAAGCGCTCTATGGCGGCGATCTTGGTGGCGGGAGCCGTGTCCGGCGCCACCACCGTGCAGGGGATCCCGCGGGCGCGCGCGCACCAGGCGACACCCTGCGCCATGTTGCCGGCGGAAGCGGTGACGACACCGCGGGCCAGCTCGTCTGGAGAGAGGCGGGCCATCGCGTTCGAAGCGCCGCGGATCTTGAACGAGCCGATAGGCTGCAGGTTTTCCAGCTTGAGGTAGATCTCGTACGGCGCATCGGCCACGTTGAGGCGGACGAGCGGAGTGCGGATCGCCGCTCCGCGGATCCTGTCCCGCGCCGCCTCGATCTCGGCGAGAGTCGGGAGGGAGCTCATACCCCGAGGCTAACCCAGGATCGCCCCCGCGCCGCTTGCCGGTATCGTGCGGGCGATGCTAGCGTGTCCCTCGCATGAGCCAACCCTCCGTCTCCATCATCGGCGTGCCTCTCGACCTCGGAGCCGGCCGTCGCGGTGTCGACATGGGCCCGTCCGCGATCCGCGTCGCGGAGCTCGAGGAGCGGATCGAAGCCCTCGGCTACGACGTCGTGGACCGCGGCGATCTCCCCGTCAAGATCCAGGAGACGCAGGGCCCCGGCGATCCGCGCATGAAGTACCTGAAGGAGATCAAGGACGTGTGCGAGCACCTCCGCGACACGGTCCGGGACGCGCTGGGCAAGCGCAGCATTCCCGTTGTGCTCGGGGGCGACCACTCGATCGCCATGGGCACGATCGCCGGAGTCTCCGGCCACTTCCATGCGCGCAAGGAGAAGGTCGGGCTCATCTGGATCGACGCCCACGCGGACTGCAATACCCCGGAGACGAGCCCGAGCGGGAACATCCACGGCATGCCCCTCGCCGTCGCCCTCGGCCTCGGGCCGCCGAGCCTCGTGAACCTCGCCGGCTTCTCCCCGATGGTGGACGGCTCGAAGGCGGCGCTCGTGGCCATCCGGGACGTGGACCAGCCGGAGCGGGCGAACGTGAAGGCCTCCGGCGTCGGCACCTACACGATGCGCGACATCGACGAGCGGGGAATGCGGGCCGTGATGGAGGAGGCGATCAAACGGGCGACCACCGGGACGGCGGGGATCCACGTGAGCTTCGACCTCGACGGCATCGACCCCGACTTCGCCCCGGGCGTGGGCACGCCCTCTCCGGGCGGGCTCTCGTATCGGGAGGCCCATCTCGCCATGGAGATGCTCGCGGACACGGGCAAGGTGCTCTCCGCGGAGGTCGTGGAGGTCAACCCCATCCTCGACGACCAGAACGGAACGGCCCGCCTCGGAGTGGGGCTGCTCGCGTCGCTCCTCGGCAAGAAGATTCTCTGAGCGAAAAAATTGACATACCGCTATCCCTCTGGTAGCGTTTCAGTTTCCGGCGTTCGAAGGCGCGTGGCTCAGTGGTAGAGCGCTTCCTTGACACGGAAGAGGTCGGTGGTTCAATTCCACCCGCGCCTACCAACTCCGCCGAGTGAGGACGGTGTGTCGATCGTGATGCTGATTCTCTGAATGTCGTCGGCGCCGAACGTAGAGCTTCCCGACGACGACAACACCGGTCCTTCGGGCGAAAGCAAGCCGGCTGATTCACCGATCGAGATCTACAGGCACTCGTCCGCCCATCTGCTGGCGGCGGCGGTGACGGAGCTCTTCCCCGACGCGCAGTGCGGCATCGGTCCGCCCACCGAGGACGGCTTCTTCTACGACTTCAAGGTCAGCCGGCCCTTCACCCCCGAGGACCTTGCGGCCATCCAGAAGCGGATGGAGCACATCGTCAAGCAGAACCGTCCCATCGAGAAGAAGCTCATCCCCAAGGGGGAGGCGCTCGAGCTCTTCAAGTCGAAGGGCCAGACGCTCAAGTGCGAGCTCATCCAGAGAAAGTCGGGCGACCCCGTGCAGTGCTACACGATGGGTGAGTTCATCGACTTCTGCCTGGGCCCGCACCTGCCGAGCACGGGGAAGATCAAGGCCTTCAAGCTGCGCGACAACCCTTCGCAGGCCTACTGGATGGGCCGCGAGGGCAACCCGGAGATGCAGCGGATCTACGGGTACGCCTTCTTCACGAAGGAGGAGCTGGACCAGCACCTCCATCGCCTCGAGGAGGCGAAGCGGCGCGACCACCGGCGGCTCGGCCGCGAGCTCGACCTGTTCTCGGTGGCCGAGGAGACGGGCGCGGGCCTCATCCTCTGGCACCCCAAGGGCGCCTTCATCCGGAAGCAGATCGAGGACTTCTGGCGGGACGAGCACATCAAGGGCGAGTACGACCTCGTCTACAGCCCGCACATCGCGAAGCTCGACCTCTGGAAGACGAGCGGGCACACCGAGTACTACCGCGAGAACATGTACTCGCCGATCGAGATCGAGAACGTCGAGTACCAGCTGAAGCCGATGAACTGCCCGTTCCACATCACGATCTACCGCTCGCAGCTCAGGAGCTATCGCGACCTCCCGTTCCGCTTCGCCGAGCTCGGCACCGTCTACCGGTTCGAGCGCTCGGGTGTGCTCCACGGGCTCATGCGCGTGCGCGGCTTCACGCAGGACGACGCCCACGTCTTCTGCCGCCCCGACCAGCTCGAGGCGGAGATCCTGCGCGTGCTCGACTTCACGACCATGATCCTCCGGGCCTTCGGCTTCGAGCGCTACGACATCTACCTCTCGACGAAGCCGCCCAAGGCGGCGGGCACCGACGATCAGTGGCAGGTGGCGACGGCGGCGCTCAAGGCGGCGCTCGAGACCCGGAAGCTCCCGTACCAGGTGGACCCGGGCGAGGGCGTCTTCTACGGGCCGAAGATCGACATCAAGATCAAGGACTCGCTCGACCGCGCCTGGCAGTGCTCGACGATCCAGGTGGACTTCAACAACCCGAACCGCTTCGCGCTCGAGTACATCGGCGACGACGGCAAGGCCCACCAGCCGATCATGGTGCACCGCGCGCTGCTCGGAAGCCTGGAGCGCTTCTTCGGCGTGCTGATCGAGCACTACGCGGGAGCGTTCCCGCTGTGGCTCGCGCCGGTGCAGGCCGTCGTCGTCCCCGTCGCGGAGCGTCACCAGGACTACGGCCGCGACGTCGCGGCGGCGCTCCGCGCGAAAGGGCTGCGTGTTCGCGTGGACGATCGCAGCGAGAAGATGAACTACAAGATCCGCGAGGCGCAGGTCCAGAAGGTCCCGTACATGCTCGTGGTGGGGGACAAGGAGGTCGCGGCGCGGAACGTCTCCGTGCGGCACCGGCACGCGGGCGACCTGGGGGCGGCGGACGTCGAACAGCTGGGGGCCAGGATGGCGAGGCTCGCGCAAGAGCGCGCCCTCGTCGAGGAGTCGCAACCGGCAACCGCGGGAGGTGTCCAATAGACAGCAAGACGGTTCGTATCAACGATCGCATTCGCGCCAAGGAAGTCCGCGTCATCGACGAGGACGGCGGCCAGCTCGGGATCATGCCCCCGGCCCAGGCCCTCATGCTCGCCGAGGAGAAGGGCCTCGATCTCGTGGAGATCGCGGCCACCGCCACCCCGCCCGTCTGCCGGATCATGAACTCCGGGAAATTCTTCTACCAGCAGGCGAAGCGGGAGTCGGAGGCGCGCAAGCACCAGCGCCACATCCAGGTCAAGGAAGTGAAGTTCCGGCCCAAGATCGACGAGCACGACTTCCAGTTCAAGCGGAGGAACACGGAGCGCTTCCTCCAGGACGGCAACAAGGTCAAGAGCACGGTCATCTTCCGCGGCCGCGAGCTCGTGCACAGCGAGATCGGCCGCCGGATCCTGAACCGGCTCGCCGAGGAGCTGGGGGAGGTCGCGCTCATCGAGGTGCCGCCTCGCCAGGAAGGGATGACGATGGTCCAGATCCTGGCCCCCAAGAAGGAAGCGCCGAAGCCGGTGAAGGGCAAGGGCGACGGCGGCGCCAGGGAGAAGACCGCCGCGAAGGCGAAGAAGCCGCCTCGCGGGCCGGTAGCGGCCGCCGTGGCCGCGGACAAGGAAGAGGAATGAGGAAGCCGAAGGCGAAGGGGAAGCTCAAGCTCAAGACGAACCGCGCGGCGCGCAAGCGCTTCAAGCTCACGGCCACGGGCAAGGTGAAGCGCCACAGCGCGTTCAAGCGCCACATCCTCACCAAGAAGGCCACCGGCCGGAAGCGCGGTCTCCGCAAGGCGACGCTCGTGTCCGACGCCGACACGCCGAACGTGAGGCGGATGCTGCTGGGATAGGCCGTCAGCACTCAGCCGTCAGCACCCGAGCCGCTGACGGCTGATTGGTGATTGCACCACACGAGGGGCAGCGGTCGAGCTGCCCGGGCCGCGTCGCCGCCTGCAAGCGCGACGGGCTGGCCGATCGTGGCCAGGCCATCGAAGGGACGAGCGCATGCCGAGGGTCAAGCGGGGAAGCAAGAGGCGGGAGAAGCGGAAGAAGCTCCTCTCGCTGGCCAAGGGCTACTACCTTGGAAAGAGCAAGCTCTACAAGTTCGCCAAGGAAGCGGTGGACCGCGCGGGCAACTTCGCCTTCGTGGGGCGCCGACGCAAGAAGCGCGACTTCCGCCGCCTCTGGATCACGCGCATCAACGCCGCCGCGCGCGAGCACGACCTCTCCTACAGCCAGTTCATCGCGGGGCTGAAGCGGGCGGGCGTCGACCTCGACCGCAAGTCCCTGGCCGACATCGCGGCCACCGACCCCCAGGCTTTCGGAAAGCTCGTGGAGTCGGCCAAGGCGGCGCGTCCCACAGCGTAGTCGCGGGCGCCGCCACGCGGCGCCCGTACCCGAGCCCATGGCCGATCACGAGAATGAGCTGAAGGAAAGGGTCCGCGCGCTCCGGGAGGAGTTCGAGAAGCTCCTCCCGGACGCCGAGGACCTCGCTGCGCTCCAGGCCCTTCGAGACCGCTACCTGGGACGCAAGTCCGGAGCGGTCACCGCCCTGATGAAGGGGCTGGGACAGCTGACTCAGGACGCCAAGCGTGAGATGGGACAGGCCCTGAACACGCTCAAGGACGACCTCACGGCGCGGCTCGACGAGGCGAAGACGACTCTGGACGAGCGGCTCAGCGGTGAGCGAATGGCGGCCAATCGCATCGACGTCTCGCTCCCCGGGCGAGTTCCGCCCCGTGGGCGCCGCCACCCGCTCACGGTGACGCGCCAGGAGCTCGAGAACGTCTTCATCGCCATGGGCTACGAGGTCTACGAAGGCCCCGAGGTGGACGACGACTTCCACTGCTTCGAGGCCCTCAACATGCCGCCCGACCATCCGGCGCGCGACATGCAGGACACCTTCTACCTGAAGGGGTCGAAGGACCTCCTGCTCCGCACGCACACCTCGACCGCGCAGATCCGCTACATGCTGGAAAACGCGCACCCGCCGCAGGTGCGGATCATCTGCCCGGGCAAGGTCTTCCGCCGGGACAGCGACATCACGCACTCCCCGATGTTCCAGCAGATCGAGGGGCTCGTCGTCGGTCCGGGAATCACGCTCGGACACCTCAAGGGAACGATCGAAGCCTTCCTGCACGCGCTCTTCGGGGCCGATCGCGCGGTGCGCTTCCGTCCTTCGTATTTCCCGTACACCGAGCCGTCGGTGGAGGTGGACCTCGGCTGCGCCGTGTGCTTCGGGAAGGGAGTGCTCCCTTCGGGCGAGCCCTGTCGCGTCTGCAAGCAGACCGGCTTCGTCGAAATCCTCGGGTCGGGGATGGTGAACCCCGCGGTCTTCGAGGCCGTCAACGCGCGCCTCGGAAAGACAGTCTACGACCCCGAGGTGGTCACGGGGTTCGCCTTCGGGCTCGGCATCGAGCGCGTGGCCATGATGCGCCACGGAGTCGACGACATCCGTCTCTTCTACGGCGACGACCTCCGCTTCCTGGAGCAGTTCCGCGCATGAAGCTGCCCGTCTCCTGGCTGCGCGAGTACGTGGACGTGAAGGTCGAGCCCCGCCGGCTCGGCGACGACCTCACGATGGCGGGCCTCGCCCTCGAGGGGCTGGAGACGGACGGCAAGGACGCCGTCCTCGACCTCGACGTCACGACGAACCGTGTCGACGCCATGAACGTCTACGGTCTCGCCCGCGAGGTCTCCGTCATCTACGGTCTTGCCTTGAAGCCGCTCGACCTCGCGTTCTCCGAGAAGGGAGCGCCGGCCTCGAGCGGCGTCGACGTCGTCATCGAGGCCGCCGACCTCTGCCCGCGCTTCTGCGCGCGCGTGCTGGACGTCCGCATGGGCCCGTCTCCGGCCTGGCTGCGCGACCGCCTGGAGCAGATGGGTGTCCGGCCGATCAGCAACGTCGTGGACCTGACGAACTACGTGATGCTGGAGATGGGCCAGCCCTCGCACGCCTTCGACCTCGCGAAGATCCCGCAGGGCCGGCTCGTCGTGCGCTGGGCTCGCGAAGGTGAGCGCCTCACGACGCTCGACGGCGCGGAGCGGGCGCTCCATCCCCGGGTCGGTGTCGTTGCGGGAGTGAACGGGCCGCTCGCCTTGGCCGGGATCATGGGCGGCGCGTCGAGCGAGGTCTCCGACGAGACGCGCACGGTGGCGCTCGAAGCCGCCTACTGGGAGCCGCTGGCCATCCGGCGGGCGGCGCGGTCGCTCGGCATGCACACGGAGGCCTCCCACCGCTTCGAGCGCGGCGCCGATCCGGAGGGGACGGTCGTGGCCACGGCGCGGATCGCGCACCTCCTCGAGAAGATCGGCGCGGGGACGACGCGTCCCGGCCTCATCGACCGCGTGGCCGCGCCGAATGCGCGCCGGAGCGTGAGCCTGCGGCCGTCGCGCGTCCGTGCGGTTCTGGGCATCGACGTCCCCGCCGAG
Organism: Acidobacteriota bacterium; assembly: GCA_046726955.1. GTDB lineage: Bacteria > Acidobacteriota > Vicinamibacteria > Fen-336 > Fen-336 > CAVPGH01. Next base: position 16,542 of record JBKPBQ010000171.1, on the reverse strand, counting down.
AAGGCGAAGGCGATCCTCGCCGGCCTGGGCTTCGCTCTGAAGGCGGAAGAGGCGGGGACCCTTCGCCTCGAGGCGCCCACCTGGCGGAGCGACGTCGCGCGAGAGGACGACGTCGTCGAGGAGGTCGGACGCCACTACGGGCTCGACAAGATCCCGTCCTCGCTTCCGCCGGCCGCCGCGGTGGGCGGGCTGCGTCCCGCCCAGGCCGAAGAGCGGACGATCCGGGAGATCCTCGTGGGCGCGGGCTGCACGGAGGTCGTGAACTACTCGTTCGAAGCCCCGACCGGAAGCGACGCCGTCGTCCTCGCCAACCCGCTCGCCGAGGACCAGTCGGTGCTGCGCGCGTCGCTCGTGCCCGGCCTCCTGCGGGCGTACGACGAGAACGCCCGCCACGGACGCAAGGACCTCGCGATCTTCGAGATCGGGCGGGTGTTCGAGCCCGATACGCCCCGGCCCCGCGAGGATAGGCACCTGGGGATCCTGCTCGCGGGGTCGGCGGGAAACCGGCATTGGAGCGCGAAGCAGCGGGAATTCGACTTCTACGATCTGAAGGGGATCCTCGAGCTGCTGCTCGAGAGATTGGGCAGAGGACCGCTGGGGATCGCAAGGTTCGACGACGTGCCCGAGTTCCTCCATCCGGGCCAAGCGGCCCAGATCCTCCGGGACGGAAGGAGAGTGGGATTGCTCGGCATGCTGCGGCCGCCCCTCCGTCCCGGAGGGGTCTTGAGCATCGATCTCGACTTCGCCGGCGAGCCGCCGCCGCGCGACCGCTTCCGTGCGCTTCCGCGCTTCCCCGCGGTCGAGCGCGATCTGTCGATCGTCGCGGACGCGGCGGCGGAGTCCGCCGACATCGAGCGGTGGATCCGCGCCGCCGCGGGCCCCGCGCTCGTAGCGGTCACGGTCACGGACCGGTACGATCGGCCGCCGGTTCCCGCAGGAAAAGTGAGCCTGCTGCTGAGCCTGCGCTACGAGGACCGCGAGCGCACGCTCACGGGCGAAGAGGTGCAGTCGTCGGTGGACAAGGTCATCCGGGAGCTCCGCGCCGCGGGGTTCGACATCCGGGGAGAGTGAGACCGGAAGTGGAAGACAGCTTCAAGCTTCTCGAGGAGCGCGTGCGGAGGGCCGCGGAGCGCATGCGCCAGCTCGCGGCCGAGAACAAGTCGCTGCAGGAGGAGCTCGGCCGGTACCGGGAGCGGATGGGGGAGGCGGAGAAGCGCCTCTCGGCCGCGGAGCGGCGGCAGACCGAGGTCGGCGAAGAGGCGAAGCAGCTCGAGACCATGGGACGGGAGCTCAAGGTGCTGCGGCGCGAGCGGGAGGAGCTGCGCACGCGCCTCGGGCGCCTCGTCGACCTGCTCGAGGGCTTGGACTAGCGCTGGGCTTGTGATGAAATCCCCTTCGGCCATGGCCGACAAACCCAACCTCGTCCACGTCGAGATCTTCGGCCAGAGCTACGCCGTGCGGGGGGCCGACCCCGCGTACGTCCAGAAGCTCGCCGCGCACGTGGACGAGCAGATGCGCGAGGTCAGCCGCGGCCTGGGAGCCGTCGACTCCGTCCGGATCGCGGTCCTCGCCGCCCTGAACCTCGCCGACGAGTGCTTCCGGCTCAAGGAGCAGGTGGAGGAGGCCGAGAAGGCCGCGCGCACGCGCGCCGAGAAGCTCGCGCGCGAGCTGAGCGCCGCTCTCGGCGAGTAGCCGAATTTCATTCCGCTGCCGCCCGCCTTGCCTCGTCCCGCGCGGCCCGGCTATGATGCCCGGCGAGGCCTTCTGTGGTGTTCGTGATGGATCAGGTAACCCCGAACCAACGTCCTTAATCTGGGGACCCGTCATCGCCCCGCGGTGTGCATGCCTCCGAGTCGAGGAAGCCTGAAGCGGCGCGTAGGGTTCCCACCTGGTGACCAGGTTCAGGTCACCCTCCACACGGCATTACGGAGGGCCTCTTTCATTCGTTGTTCACCGGCGTCCCACCCCGTCCCTCCCCACGTACAGCGAGGGGATCGCTGTCGCGCGTCTCGCATAGCCCCTTGAGCACCCCCGTGACCACCATCGGCGAGATCGGCGAGAGGGAGATCGTGCGCCGCCTGCTCGCGCGCATCCCGCAGGGCGACGGGGTGGTGGTGTCCATCGGGGACGACGCGGCGGGAGTCGAGCTCGGAGGCGTCGCCCTCGTGACCACGGACAGCCTCGTCGAAGGCGTGCACTTCCGGCGCGAATGGACGCCTCCCCGGCTTCTCGGCCGCAAGGCGCTCTCCGTGAACCTCTCCGACATCGCGGCCATGGCCGGCGTTCCCCGTCACGCCACGGTGAGCCTGGTGCTGCCCGCCGATCTCCCTTGGACATTCCTGGACGAGCTCTACGACGGCCTGCTCGAGCGCTCCGCGGAGACCGGCGTGAACCTCGTGGGAGGGAACCTCTCCGCGGGTCCCGCGGTCGTGATCGACGTGACGCTCCTCGGCCAGAGCGCCCACGCGGTGCGGCGGGCGGGAGCCCGCCCCGGCGACCACGTGGCGGTGACGGGCACGCTGGGAGCGGCCGCGCAGGGCCTGCGGCTCCTCGCCCAGGGCGCGCGCCTCGATAGCGAAGGCGAGCTCGTCTCCACCGGCGTGTGGACGGAGAGCTCGGCGGGCGCGGTCGCGGCTTGCTTGCGGGCGCAGCTCGATCCCCGTCCGCCGCTCGCCTTCGCGCGTGCGCTCGCCGACCGCGACCTCGTCCACGCCGCGATCGACGTGTCCGACGGCCTCTCCTCGGACCTCTGGGCGCTCTGCGAGGCGAGCGAGGTCGCGTGCGCGGTCGAGTTCGCGGACGTGCCCGTCGATCCCCACGTCTCCCAGCTCGTGCGGGCGGGAGGAGGCGACGCGCTCTCCCTGGCCCTGCACGGCGGCGAGGACTACCAGCTGCTGATGGCGGTGCCCCCCGACCGCCTGGCCGACCTGCGAGAGCTCGTGGCCGTCTTCAACACGCCCTTCACCGTCCTCGGGCAGATCCGCGAGGGCGCGCCGTCCGTGTTCCTGCGCGTGGGGGGAAGGCACATGCCCCTCGACCGCGTGGGACACGACCACTTCCGGCCGGCGGGCGGGGCCGCTTCGTGACCCGGCTGCGCGCGCTCTTCCGGGCCCTGCTCCAGACGGACGACACGCCGAACCGCGTGGCGCTCGCCTTCGGCATCGGCGTCTTCATCGCCTTCTTCCCGCTCCTCGGGATCCACACCGGCCTCGCCCTCCTCATCGCGATGCTCTTCCGGCTGAACAAGGTCGCGATCCTCGCCGGGGCCTGGGTCAACAACCCCTGGACGCTCGGCCCGATGTACCTCGCGGGGACGCTCGTGGGCTGCGTGCTGCTGGGCGTGCCCTCGCAGGACATCCACGGGATCGACTGGAGCCTGCACGGCGTGGCGTTCTACGAGGAGTTGTTCGAGAGCCTGCGGCCGCTCGTCGCTCCCTTCCTCGTCGGGAACCTCGCCGTGGGCATCGTGGCGGGGATCCTCGCCTACCTCGTCCTTCGGGCGTGGCTCGAGAGGCGACGGATGGCGGTTCCGGGCGCGGCCGGCTAGCGACGGCCCGCCAGGGCCGCCAGTGCAACCGTAACTTACGCGACTGATACTTCCGGACCGGCCGAGCAGGGTCGATGCTTCGGGCCACGCAGGATCGCGCCTGGCGAGGCGGCCGCGACGATCCCGGGCCGCCGGGCCGGATGACGATCGAGCGACGACCAGAAGACAGGAGGACCGGTATGAAGCCTGAAGACGAGCGTGAGGCGGCCCCGCTGCCGACCACGGACGAGCTGGTTCCGACGGAGCTTCCGCCGGGTGTCGACCGCAGGACTTTTCTCATGCGCAACGCCGTCATCGGTGCCTCCGCCGTGATGACCGGTGCGGCCTGGACGCCCGAAGCCCGCGCCGCCCAGGCGGCGAAGGAAGCACCGGCCGCCAAGCCTGCTGCCAAGGCGGGAGCCAAGCTGGGCGCGAGCCCGATTTCCCCCGACCTCGACGTAGTGAAGAGGTCCAAGGGTCCCGTCATGACGGTGGTCGACGAGTTCTACAAGGTCGGACCCGGGCCTTCGAGCTCGCACACGATCGGGCCGATGCGCATCACCTACGACTTCTACCAGCGCTGCACGAAGCTGCCCGCCGATCAGCTGGCCAAGGCGACCGGTCTCAAGGTCCACCTATACGGCAGCCTGAGCGCGACCGGCAAGGGCCATGGCACCGAGCGCGCGGCCCTGGCCGGCCTCATCGGCAAGGAGCCGGCCACGGTCGACCCGCTGTTCCTCGACGAGATGATCGTCAAGCCGGATCAGACGTATCCGGTGAAGCTGGGGGACAAGACGTTCAACCTATCGCTCAAGGACATCATCTACGACTCGCCCAAGGGCAACTTCCCGCACCCCAACACCATGACCTGCAAGCTCATGGGCGGGGCCACGCCGGTCTACGAGCTCGAGTACTACTCCCCCGGCGGCGGCTTCTACGAGTGGAAGGGCTACACGCCGCCGAAGAAGGGCCAGCCGAAGTACCCGTACGGGACCATGAAGGAGCTGCGCCAGCACGCGGAGACGAACAAACTGACCATCGCGCAGGTGGTCATGGCCAACGAGGTCGCCGTCTCGGGCAAGACCGAGGAGCAGGTCAACGCCTTCCTGGACAAGATCTCCGGCGCCATGCTCGCGACCGTCAAGGCGGGCCTCGCGGTGAAGGAGGGCAGCATGCTGCCCGGCCCCATCAAGCTGCACTCGAAGGCGGCCACCGTCTATCAGCGGGCCCAGGACGACAAGTGGGAGAGCGACCGCGCGATCGCACAAGTCTCCGCTTTCGCCCTCGCCGCCTCCGAGGAGAACGCCCGCGGACACCTGGTCATCACCGCGCCGACGGGCGGTTCGGCCGGCGTGATGCCGGCCGTCGTCTACGCGCTCGTGGAGGGCCCGCGAAAGGTGCCCATGGACAAGGTCCGCGAGGGTCTCCTCGCCGGCGCGGCCATCGGCTACCTGTGCAAGCACAACGCCACCCTCTCCGGAGCCGAAGGGGGCTGCCAGTCCGAGATCGGTGTCGCCTCCGCCATGTCCGCGGCCTTCCTCGCGCAGGTCAAGGGCAGCACGCCGCTGGAAATCGAGAACGCCGCCGAGTCGGCGCTCGAGCATCACCTCGGCATGACGTGCGACCCGGTGGCCGGGTACGTGCAGGTCCCCTGCATCGAACGGTGCGCGTTCGGAGCCGTGAAGGCCTGGATCGCCGCCCTCATCGCGACCAACGAGGTCGCGTCACGGCATCGCGTCGATCTGGACACCACGATCAAGACCCTGGCCGACACCGGCAAGGACATGAGCAACAAGTACAAGGAGACGAGCGAAGCGGGCCTGGCCCAGAACCTCACGCTTTGTTGACGTGATCCCGGGCGGACCCGCGGTTTCCGACGGGCTCTGCTGCGCGTTGCCGAGCGGAGGCTCGAGCCTCCGCTCGGAACGAGCTCGCGCGACGAAGATGGACGGTCGCGACGCCCCTTCGCTCCTTCATTCGGCGGAGGCATGAGCCCCGAGGGCAACGGGATCGTTCCTCGCGCTCGACCAAAGGGCGAAGAGCCTCAATGACACCGTTCGCCTGCCGCACGTAGACGGAGGATGTCCATGCTCAGACAGTCTGTGCAAATCAAGCTCTCTGTCGCCTTGATCTCGACCTCGGTGACACTGCTTGCGAGTTCCGCGTTCGCAGAGTCGCAAGCAGCTCGGCGGGACGGCGAACCAAACGACGTCGCTCCCGCGGATGGCCTTCGACCGACCGACTCCGAGATCGCTGCTTCGGAGCCGAAACCAGGCAGCGTAGTGAACGAACCTGGTGCGGCCGCTCTGCCATCGGAGGTGAAGTCCGAGCTGGAAACCCTGAAGGCAGAGAGTGCCCTGGTCCAGGATCTGCTCCGCAAGATGGAAGAGCGGCAAAAGGCACTGCTCGAGCAGGTCGACCGCTTGCAGCGGCGGCTCGACGGTGCTTTGACCGCAGGCGTGCCGCCCGATGGCCGGCCGCTGATGGCCGCCGTCGCGGAGCCCTCCGCGCGTGATGCGAGTCCCCCCGCGCCCGCGACGACCGTGGCCAACGCTCCCGCGCCGGAAGCCGAAAAGCCCGCGAAGGAGGACCGCTACCAGGATGGAATGGTCATCTGGCAGAACGCCGAGAACGCCAAGGTTCCCTTCCTGCTGAGGTTCAACGTCAACACGCAGATTCGATATCTCAACACCAACGACAGCGCGAACACGTTCACCGATCACCTCGGGGTCGTCCGCGACGTCAATCAGCGCAACGACATCACGGTCAACCGCGCGATGTTCATCCTCGCCGGCTACGTGTTCAACCCGAAGCTGCAATACAGCTTCACCGTCTGGACGTCCGCCGGGGCCGCCTCGATAATCGTCGCGGGGAACATCGGCTGGCGCTTCAACAAGGGCCTCACCCTCACGGGAGGCTACACGGGCGTTCCGGGCAGCCGATCGCTCGTCAACACCTTCCCCTTCTTCCAGCCCATCGACCGCAGCATGGCGGACAACTTCTTCCGCCCCGGCTTCACCCAGGGGCTGTGGGCGAGCGGAGAGCCCGTGAAGGGCCTGAGCTATCTGGCGTTCGTCGGCAACGGCCTCAACACCCTGAACATCAGCGCCACCAAGATCGACGAGAACCTGCTGCTCGCTGGCAGCGTCTGGTGGGAGCCGCTCGGGCCCTACTCGGAGCCCGGGAAGTCGCGGCAGATGTACGACGACTACTTCGCCCACAAGAAGACGCGCATCCGCATCGGAAGCAGCTTCACCCACTCGCGGGAAGACCGCTTCTCGGAGACCCAGTCGAGCCCCGACAACACGTCGATCTACAACTCGGACGGCGTGCTCGCGTTCTCGACCGGAGCGTTCGCGCCGGGCGTGACGGTCGAGGAAGCGACCTACAAGATGTGGGCGATCGACGGCGGCCTCAAGAAGAGCGGGTTCTCGGTCAACGGGCAGTACTACTTCCGCTGGGTGGACGACTTCGACGCCGACGGCCCGCTTCCCCTCGCGTCCACGTTCGACCACGGCTTCGAGCTGTCGACGGGCTACTTCGTCGTTCCGAAGAAGCTCGTGTTGTATGCCCGCGGCTCAAAGGTGGTCGGACAGTTCTACAGCCCGTATGAGTACGGCGGTGGTTTGAAGATGTATCTGCTTCCGACCGAGCGTTGGTGGATCACCGGAGAGCTGATGCGGGTTCACAAAGCGCCTTACAGCGGGGCCTTCACTCCTTACACTGCGGGCATGGACGGCTGGGTGCCGATGATCCAGACGGTGCTGGCGTTCTAGAGGAGCCCGTCGGCTCGCGCTAGCGCAGCGGCGGCTCCGCCCGATGGTGGGCGGTGGCGCGCTCGAAGGACGCGCCCACGCGGAGGAGCGTCGCCTCGTCGAAGGGCCGGCCCAGGAGCTGGAGACCCACGGGAAGGCCGGCGGAGAAGCCGCAGGGCACCGACAGCCCCGGGATCCCCGCGAGGTTGGCGGGCACCGTGAAGATGTCGGCGAGGTACATCTGGAGCGGGTCGTCCGTCTTCTCGCCGAAGCGGAAGGCGGGGATCGGCGACGTCGGTGTCGCGACGACGTCGCACGACGCGAATGCCTGCTCGAAGTCGCGCCGGATGAGCGTGCGCACCCTCTGCGCGCGAAGGTAGTACGCGTCGTAGTAGCCGGACGACAGCACGAACGTCCCGAGGATGATGCGGCGCTTCACCTCCGCGCCGAACCCGTGGTCGCGGCTCTCGCCGTACATGCGCACGAGGTCGCGGTCTCCGCCGTCGCGCAGGCCGTAGCGCACGCCGTCGTAGCGGGCGAGGTTGCTCGAGGCCTCCGCGGTGGCCACGATGTAGTACGTCGCGATCGCGTGGGGCAGGTGGGGGAGCGACACCTCCACCAGCGTCGCCCCCTGGCGTTCGAGGACGGCCAGACTTTCGTCGAAGCGGGCGAGGGTCTCGGGCTCGACGCCTTCCTTCAGGAAGCCGCGGGGGACTCCGATGCGAGCGCCCTTGACTTCGCCTCTGATCGCCCGCGCGAAGTCCGGGACGGGCTCGCTCGCGCTCGTAGAGTCGGCGGGGTCGTGGCCGAAGAGCACGGAGGAGAGGAGGGCCGCGTCATCGATGCCGCGCGCGAACACGCCGATCTGGTCGAGCGACGAGGCGAACGCGACGAGGCCGTAGCGGCTGACCCTGCCGTAGGTCGGCTTCAAGCCGACGACGCCGCAGAGGGCGGCGGGCTGGCGAATGGAGCCCCCGGTGTCCGTGCCGAGGGCGAGGGGAGCCATCCGCGCCGCCACCGCGGCCGCCGATCCGCCGGAGGAGCCGCCGGGCACGCGCTCGAGGTCCCACGGGTTCTTCGTCTTCTTGTAGGCGCTGTTCTCCGTGGACGAGCCCATGGCGAACTCGTCCATGTTCGTCTTCCCGACGACGATCGCGCCCGCGCGCTCGAGCCGCGCCACGGCGGTGGACGTGAAGGGAGGGCGGTAGCCCTCGAGGATGCGCGAGCCGCAGGTGGTGGGGAGGCCTTCGAGGTCCAGCACGTCCTTGACGGCGAGAGGGACACCGGCCAGCGCAGGCGCCTCCTCGCCGCGCGCGAGCGCGGCGTCCAGGCGGCGGGCGTGCTCGAGGGCGCGGTCGCTCAGAACCCGAAGGAAGGCGTCGACCCGGGGTTCCATCTCGGCGATCCGGCCGAGGTGCGCCTCGGCCACCGCCTCCGCCTTGAGCTCGCGCGCGGCCACGCGCCGCCGGATCTCCGCGGCGGAGAGCCGGAAGAGATCGCTCATCCGCCGAGCACGCGCGGGACGCGGAAGAGCCCGTCCGCCGCGTCGGGGGCGCTCGCGAGGACCGTGTCGCGCTTCAAGCCCTCGCGGGCCACGTCCTCGCGGAAGCTTCCCGCGGTGAGCGCGTGGCTCATCGGCTCGACCGCCGACGTGTCGAGCGCCTGGATGGATTCCGCGTAGGCGAGGATGTCCGCGAGCTGCTTGGCGAAGAGCTGACGCTCCGCGTCCGTGAGGTGGAGGCGGGCGAGGCGGGCCACGTGGTCTACGGTCTCGACGGTCGCCTTCGGCATGACCCCGTAATATAGCCTGTCGCGCCGCCGATGACGACGAAGGGCGTCGCGCTACGACGGCGGCCAGTCGAACAGGGAGATCGCGGGTGGTCCTTCCGGCTGGGCGTTGGGATCGATCCCGCACAGCTCGAGCACGCGCTGCTTGAACCACGTGTCGAAGATCCCGCGGGCCGCCGCGTAGGCGGGGGCCGCGGCTCGGAGGTCGTGGATGTCCGTGCAGCAGATGATGAGGTCGCCGGAGGGTGTCGCCTGGAGGTGCCAGCTCTCCCGGACGACACCGTAGCCGCGGTAGAACTGGTCGGCCTCCTCGCCTCGAGCGCGCACCTCCGCGACGAAGGCGTGAAAGGCTTCGCGCTTCCCCGGGAGGAGCGGATACGCCCGGACCAATCGATCCATGCCCCCTCCTTACGACCCGTTCGACGGACCTGGCTGGCTGCTTTCCGCAGTGTAGCGCTGTTTGCGGCCAAAGATGCCTTGACCGTGGCCGGCCCGGCTACGTAGACTCGCGCCTTACATGACCACACCCCCGCCGCTGCCGCCGGACGGCGGCTCGTCTGGAGGGTCGCAGTCCGCCCCGCCCTGGGAGCGCCGCGACCAGATCGGGATCGCGGCCGGGCTCGTGGAGACGACGACGCAGGTCCTGAGCGGTCCCGAGGGGTTCTTCGCGCGGATGCCTGTCACCGGGGGGCTCACCTCGCCGCTCCTCTACGGGGTCCTCATCGGCTATGTGGGGCTCGTGGCCTCGACGCTCTACAGCCTGGTCTTCCGGCTGACCTTCGGCGGCCTCGGAGGGTTCGCCCGCCACGGCGGCCCGCTCGAGCGCTTCGCGCCCTTCCTCGAAGGCGGGGTGAGCCTCGTCGGGAACCTCGTCTTCGGGCCGGTCTTCATCGCGATCGGGCTATTCATCTGGTCGGCCATCCTCCACGTGATGCTGCTGCTGCTCGGAGGAGCCCAGCGCGACTTCGAGGCGACGTTCCGCGTGGCCGGCTACACCCAGGCCACGAGCATCCTCCAGATCGTCCCCGTGTGCGGAAGCCTCGCCTCGATCGTCTACGGCATCGTGGTGGCGATCATCGGCCTCTCGCACGCCCACGGCATCGGCAAGGGCAAGGCGGCGGCCGCGGTCCTCATCCCGATCGCTCTCGTCTGCTGCTGCTGCGGGGCGGCGATCGGGATCGCGGCGGCCACCGTCGCCGGCGGTCTCGCCACCATCCTCGGACATCCGCAGTGAGCTCCGAGGCCACTCTCGTGCGCTTGCGCGCGCCCGAGGGGCGGCTGCCCCTGGGCGCGATCTTCGGGACGATCGCGCTCCTGGGGACGTTCGCAGTGGGCCTGCTCCACCTGGATCACCTCGGCTTCCCGGTCTGCCTGTTCAAAGCGATGACCGGCCTGCCCTGCCCCGCCTGCGGGACGACGCGCGCGCTCGGGCGGCTGTTCGCGCTCGACCTCAAGGGCGCCTTCGCCATGAACCCGCTCGCGACCGCCTCCGCCCTCGTGCTCGTGCCCTGGGCGATCGCCGACCTCGTGCTCCTGACGCGCGGCCGGGCCCTCGAGGCCGACGTGGCTCCCCGCCTCGGGGTCTTCCTCCGCGTCGCCGCCGTCGTGGCCGTCGTGGTCAACTGGGCCTGGCTCGTCGTTTCCGGCCGTTAACGGCTTCGCGAAGTCCGTCGCTATACTGCCGGCAGACATGAAGCCCGAAGGACCGCGCCCCCATGTTTCGGTCGTGGTCCCGCTCTACAACGAAGTCCTGAACCTCGCCGACCTCCATCGCGAGCTCACGGCCAGCCTGGAGTCGATGCGCCGGCCGTTCGAGCTCGTGCTCGTGGACGACGGGAGCACCGATGGGACGCGCGAGCGCCTCCTCGAGCTGGCGGAGGCCGACCCGCGCGTGCGCCCCGTCCTCCTCCGCCGCAACTTCGGCCAGACCGCCGCCTTCTCCGCCGGGTTCGACCGCGCGCGCGGATCGGTGGTCGTGACCTCGGACGGCGACCTGCAGAACGATCCCGCGGACATCCCGCTGCTCGTGAACCGGCTCGAGGCCGAGGACCTCGACATGGTGTGCGGCTGGCGCAAGGAGAGACAAGACCCGCTCTCCAAGCGCGTGCCCTCGTTCTTCGCGAACCGCCTCATCTCCTGGGCGACGGGCGTGCGGCTGCACGACTACGGCTGCTCGCTCAAGGCCATGCGCGCCGAGGTGGTGCGCGGCCTGCGGCTGTACGGCGAGATGCACCGCTTCATCCCCGCCGTCGCCTCCTGGATGGGAGTGCGCCTGGCCGAGGTCCCGGTACACCACCGCCCGCGCACGCGCGGAGAGAGCAAGTACGGCATCGGTCGCACCGTGCGCGTCCTCCTCGACCTGTTCACCGTGAAATTCCTGCTCTCCTACGGCACGAGGCCCGCCCACCTCTTCGGCAAGCTCGGTCTCGTGTTCGGCGGCACCGGCTTCCTCGTCCTCGCCTACCTGTCGGGGCTGAAGCTCTTCGCGGACGAGGCGATCGGCGGACGGCCGCTCCTGCTCCTGGGCGCGCTCCTCTTCCTGACGGGGGTGATCCTCGTCTGCTTCGGCCTCCTCGGCGAGCTGGTCGTGCGGACGTACCACGAGAGCCAGGGCAAGGCCATCTACGTCGTGCAGGAGCGGCGCCCGGCCGAAGACCGCGAGGGCGAGCCCGCGCTGCGCGGGCATTGACGCGTCTCCTCTTCCTGACCGAGTCGTTCCATCCCGTACTCGGGGGCGGCGAGGCGCACATCCGCGCGCTCGGGACGACGCTCGTCCGGTCGGGGTGGCCGTCCACGGTCGTGACGCGGCGAGGCGACGCGCGCTGGCCGGCGACCGAGGACGTCGACGGGATCCACGTGGTGCGGGTCCCGCCGTCCGGCGCCGGGCGTTCCGGCAAGTACCGCATGGTCCCCGCTGTCCTGCGCGCGCTCGTGCGCGAGCGCGGCCGCTTCGACGTGCTGGTGGTGCGCGGGACGCGCGTGCTCGGTCTCCCCGGCCTCGTGGCGGCACGCCTGCTCGGAAAGGCCGTCGTGCTCCAGCCCGACATCAACGGAGAGATGACGGGCGAGGTGTACACGTGGGGCAAGGCGTGGGGCCGAAGCCGCGTGGCGCTGGTGCGGCTGCTGACCGCCTTCCGCAACCTCTTCTTCCGCGACGCCGACGGCTTCGTGGCGATGTCGGAAGCGATCCGCCGGGAATTCCTGGACGCGGGGGCCCCCGAGAACCGCGTCCGTCTCATTCCCCACGGGGTGGACGTCGCGCGCTTCCGTCCGGCCTCGGCGGACGAGCGGGCGGCGCTGCGGGCCCGCCTCGCGCTGCCCTCGGACGCCCGGATCGTCGTCTACACCGGCCGCCTCCTGCGCGGGAAGGGCCTCGACACGCTCTTCGAGGCGTTCCACCGGATCGCCCTTCGCGACGACGGCGTTCACCTGCTGATCGTGGGATCCGGGGCCGGCCAGTCCCTTTCCGTCGAGGAAGACCTGCGGACGCGCTCGCGCGAGCCCGGCCTGGAGGGCCGGGTCACGTTCGCGGGACGCGTGGACGCGGTCGACGACTGGCTTCGCGCCGCCGACGTTTTTGCGTTCCCGTCGGTCTTCGAGGCCCTCGGCATCTCGCTCATCGAGGCCGCGGCCTGCGGCCTGCCCGCCGTGGGGAGCCGAACGGGGGGGATCGTGGACGTGATCGAGGAGGGCGCCACGGGATACCTGGTCCCGCCCGGCGAAGCGGCGGCGCTCGAGGACGCCCTCGCGCGGCTGCTCGGCGATGCGGCGCTCCGCGCCGAGATGGGCCGGCGGGGCCGCGAGCGCGCCGTCCAGCTCTTCGACGCGGAGGGCAGCCTCGAGCGCTATCGATTGCTCTTTCACGAGGTCGCGCGCGTCTCCCGCGGGCGGAGCGCGTAGCGCGTGCGTGTCGCCCTCACGGGAGCCTCCGGGTACACCGGAGGGCGGCTGCTCCGGGCTCTCCGCCATCGCGGCGACGAGGTCAACGCCCTCGTGCGGGCCTCTTCGATGACGGCCGACCTCCAGGCCTCGGGAGCGCGGCTCGTGGAGGGCGACCTCGCGAGCGAGCCCGCGCTCGAGCGGCTCCTGGACGGCGCCGACGCGGTCGTTCACGTGGCCGCGGTCTACCGCACGGCGGGCCACCCCGACGCGTACTACCGCGAGGTGAACGTGAACGGGACGGCGCGGCTCCTGGAGGTGGCGGCGCGGGCGCGAGTCCGCCGGTTCGTGCACACGTCTACGGTGGGCGTCCACGGCCACGTCACGAACCCTCCCGCCGACGAGACGGCCCCTCTCGCCCCCGGCGACATCTACCAGGCCACGAAGGCCGAAGCGGAAGTGCTCGCCCTGCGCTTCCACCGCGAGCGCGGCCTGCCGGTGGCGGTCGTGCGGCCGGGCGCGATCTACGGGCCCGGCGAGACGCGGCTGCTCAAGCTGTTCCGCGCGATCGCGCGCGGGCGGTACGCGGTGGTGGGCAGCGGCCGGACCTTCTATCACCCTGTATTCATCGATGATCTCGTGGATGGATTCCTCCTCGCCCTGGAGCGGCCGGAGGCCGTGGGAGAAGCCTTCCTGATCTGCGGGCCCCGCTACGTCTCGCAGGACGACCTCGCGAAGCTGATCGCGCGGGCCACGGGAGGCCGCGTCCTGCCCTTCCACATCCCGGCCGCCCCCATCCAGTGGGCGGGCGACGTGGTGGAGGCGATCTGCGTGCCCCTCGGGATCGAGCCACCGCTGCACCGGCGGCGTGTGGACTTCTGGACGAAGAGCCGTGCGTTCTCGATCGAGAAGGCGCGGCGCCGGCTCGGGTACTCGCCCAAGGTGGACCTCGAGGACGGGATCACTCGGACGGCGGTCTGGTACCGGGAGGCGGGATGGCTCTGAGCGACCGCGTCGCCCGGCTCGTCCTCGCCGGCCTCGGCGTCGGTCTCGTCGGAGCCGCGCTCGCCACCGACCTCGCCGGGCGCTCGGGGGGAGAGTTCTGGGGCGACGGAGCCACGTACCACGCGATGGCCCGGAGCTTCGCGGAGGACTTCGACCTCCGGTACGAGGCCCGGGACGTGTTGCGCGTGCGCCGGGAGTTCAAGTCCGGGCCCCAGGGCGTCTTCCTGAAGCGGGCGAGCGGCGGGCTCCGCTTCGACCCCGCGGGAGGGTTCCCCTGGATCTCCCGCGTCCCGCCTGACGAACCCCGGCTCTACTACGCGAAGGCCTTCGTCTATCCGCTGGTCGCCGCGCCGTTCGTGCGCCTGCTCGGGACGCGAGGGCTTCTCGTCGTGAACGGCCTCGTCCTCGCGCTCGCCGTGTGGCTCTCCTACGACGAGCGGCGGCGGCGAGGGAACGATCCCGTGCGCGCCCTCGTCTTCGTGCTCGTCGTCTTCCTGGCGACCGCGGCGCCGCTCTACGTGCTCTGGCCCACGCCGGAGATCTTCGGCCTCGGCCTGGCCACCGCCGGCCTCGCCGCCACCAGCGCCGGTCGACAGTGGCTGGCGGCGGTCCTCCTCGGCGTCGCCGTCTACGTGAAGCCGCCAAACCTCTTCCTCGCCCTTCCCCTGGGCATCGCTCCGCTCCTTCCTGCGGAGGGGGAGCGGCTCCTGGGGCCCTCGGTCTGGGGCCGTCTCCTCGAGTCGGTGAAGCGCGGAGCGGTTCTCGCCTTGACCGCGCTGGCGCTTTACGGTCTGAACGCAGTCTTCACGGGAGAGATGAACTACCAGGGCGGCGAGCGCAAGACGTTCTACGGCCGCTTCCCGTTCGAGGAGCACGACGTGACGTTCGACAACGCCGGCTTCTGGATGACGACCGACCACCTCGGCCCGCTCGTGGAGGGCCAGGACGAGGCCAAGCAGACCGCCAGGACGGGGCCGTTGCGCGCGCCCGAGGAAGTGCGATCGTCCTTCTTCCGCAACCTGCGCTACTTCTGGGTCGGCCGCTTCGCCGGCGTCCTTCCGTATTTCGCGCCCGCGTTCGGGGCGGTGCTCGCCTTCGTCGTCCTCGGTCCGCGCACGCGCCGGGGCTGGCTCGCCTTCGCCGCGCTCGCCGTCTCCTGGCTCTTCTACATCTGGGTGATTCCCGACAACTGGTACGGCGGCGGTGGCACCGTGGGGAACCGCTACTTCCTGAGCCTCCTTCCCCTCGTCGTCTTCCTCGTGCCTCGGGGCCGGGTGTGGCTCGTGGCCGGGTTCGGCCTGGTGGCGGGCGCCTCCTTCGTGGCGCCGCTCCTCGCGTCTCCTCTGGAGCACTCGCTCCACCCGGGCCGCCACGCGACCACCGGCCTCTACCGCTTCCTGCCCGCCGAGCTCACGATGCTCAACGACCTGTCGGTCTTCACCGAGCCCTGGCGGAAGAAGCAGCCGTACGGCTTCACCGGAGAACCGGGCGGCGGACGAGCCGCCGACGCCGACGCGTACTTCCTCTACTTCATGGACGACGGCACGCACGGCAAGGAGTCGGTCGACGGGCGCGACGGTTTTCGGCTGCGCGGGGGCCGGCGCGCGGAGATCGTCCTGCGCGCGTTCGACATCCTCGCCGTCAAGCGGGTCGTGCTGCGCATGACCGCGGGATCCTCGGGAGACGAGGTGGAGGCGCGTCTCGGGAGCTCGAGCGCCGTCGCGTCGCTCGCTGGAGGTCAGACCGCCGAAATCTCGCTGGAAGCCGGAGACGGCTTCCGGTACTACGACACGTACCTCTACGTCCTGCAGCTGAGCTCGCGCCAGCCCGCGGCGGCGGAAGGGACGTTCGTCGACGTCCGACTGAAGGTGGGTCCGGAGCCGCCCGGCCGGCCATGAGCGAGCGCGGCGCGCGGGTTCTCCTGGGCGTCGTCATCGGTCTCTTCGTCGTCACGGCTCTCGTGTTCGACCTGCCGGCCGCGTCCGGCCAGCGCTTCTGGAGCGACGGCGCGACCTACTACGCGATGTCCGGGAGCCTCGCCCACGACTTCGACCTGCGGTACGAGCGGCGCGACCTCGACCGCGTGCGCGCCGAGTATCCCTCCGGGCCCCAGGGCGTCTTCCTGAAGCGGGGCCGCGGCGGGGGCCTCTTCTACGCGAAGTCGTTCGTCTACCCGGCGGTCGCCGCTCCGTTCGTGAGGGTGCTCGGGATCTCGCGCGGGCTGCTCTTCACGAACGCCTTGTGCCTGGGTCTCGCCCTGGCGCTCGGCTACGTGGAGCTGCGGCGTCGCGTCTCGGTCGGCGCCGCTCTTGCTTTCGTCCTCGTGCTCTTCGTCGGGACCGTCACGCCCGTGTACTTCCTGTGGTTCACGCCGGAGCTCTGCAACCTCGCGCTCGGCACGGCCGGTCTCGTCGCGTGGAGCCGGGGACGGCCGATCCTCGCCGCCGTTCTCCTCGGCCTCGCCACGTACTCGAAGCCGCCGAACCTTCTTCTCGCGCTTCCGCTCGGCCTCGCTCCTTTCTTCGAGCGCGGGCTCGCGGGAGTCCGCGAGTCCGTCCGTCGAGGGGTCGTCCTGGCGGCGGTCGTCCT
>JBKPBQ010000170.1:0-3274 GCA_046726955.1 Acidobacteriota bacterium | reverse complement strand
GTGGACCAGGAGGCGGTCGAGAAGCTCGAGGCGCTCGGCTACATCGGGGCGGGAGGCGATCCCGCGGCCGCGGCACCGGAAGGCGAGGGAAAGGACCCGAAGGACCTCATCGCTACGTTCAATCGCCTTCGCAAGGCCGCGGAGGCGGTGCGGGCCCGCCGTCACGCCGAAGCGCTTCCCATCCTGCAGGCGGTAATCGCGGAGGACGCAGGCAACGCCTTCGCGCACATGCTCCTCGGCAGCGCCCTCGTCGGCACGCGTGACTATTCCCGGGCCGCTGTCGAGCTCAAGGCCTACCTCGCCCTCGCCCCCACGAGCGCGCAGGCCCACCATCTGCTCGCTGTCTGCTACGCGAACCTCGGCGACCGCCCGCGTGCGCTGGAGGAAGCCGGGGCGGCGCTCGCCATCGACCCTCACTTCGCGGATGCGCGCGTCCTCCGCGCGGGGATCCTGCAGAGCCAGGGCCGCGGCCGCGAAGCCATAAAAGAGCTTCGCGCCAGCGTCCAGGCCGATCCCGACAAGCCCGCCCTCCGGCTCTTCCTCGCGGAGACGCTCGCCGACACGGGACAGACGGGCGCGGCCGAGGCGGAGTACCGAGCGATCCTGAAGCAGGACCCGACGTTCGTGCCCGCCCTCGCCAGCCTGGGCGCGCTCCTCCTGCGTCGGGGCGCCCTCGAGGAAGCCTCGGGGGCTCTGCGGCGGGCCCTCGAGATCGATCCCGCCCAGAACGAGGCCCGCTTCAACCTCGCGGGCATCCTCGAGAAGCAGGGGCGTCCGGCGGAGGCGCGCAGCGAGTACGAGCGCGTGGCGCAGGCGAAGAACGCCCCTCTGCCCGTTCGCGAGGCCGCCCAGAAGCGGCTCGCGGCGCTGGTGCGTTAGGCGACCCGCCGGTCCTCCACGATCTCGCCGTCGCGGATCTGGACGACGCGCGACGC
The DNA here is from genome assembly GCA_046726955.1 of Acidobacteriota bacterium. Classification (GTDB taxonomy): domain Bacteria; phylum Acidobacteriota; class Vicinamibacteria; order Fen-336; family Fen-336; genus CAVPGH01. The sequence goes on along the minus strand of JBKPBQ010000170.1, from coordinate 2,339 downwards.
GATCTTCGCCACCCCCGCGTCGTGCGTGATCATCACGATCGTCTGCCCGGAGGCGTGCAGCTCGCCGAAGAGGTCCACGATGGCACGCCCGGAGGCGGAGTCGAGGTTCCCCGTGGGCTCATCGGCGAGGACCATGGCCGGACGGTTAACGAGGGCGCGGGCGATGGCCACCCGCTGCATCTGGCCGCCGGAGAGCTCGGTGGGCCGGTGGTCCATGCGGTCCGCGAGCTGGACGCGCTCGAGCATCGCCGTCGCGCGGGAGCGCCGCTCCGCCGCGCCCAGTCCGGCGAAGAGCAGCGGCAGCTCGACGTTCTCGAGGGCCGTCGCGTAGGGCAGCAGGTTGAAGTTCTGGAAGACGAAGCCGATGTGCTTGTTCCGGATCTCGGCGAGGCGGTTGCGGTCGAGGCCGGCCACACTCTCCCCGGACAGCACGTACTCGCCGGACGTCGGCGTGTCCAGGCAGCCGAGGATGTTCATGAGCGTGGACTTCCCGGAGCCCGAAGGGCCGACCACCGCCACGTACTCGTTCCCGCCCACGTCGAGGTCGACGCCCTTCAGCGCCGCCACCTCCACCCGGCCCGTGCTGTAGACCTTGCGGATTCCCTTCATGTGGATCATGGCGGACCTCACTCGTAGCGGAGGGACTCGGCGGGGTTCACGGTGGCGGCGCGGCGGGCGGGGAACCATCCCGCGCCCGTGCCGATCGCGCCGAGGATCACGGTGGTGGCCAGGGCGATGCCGGGCGAGAACGTGGGGCGGCCCATGAAGTCGAAGGCTTCGCCCTTCAGGGGGAGCACGGCGATGACGCTGATGAGCGCGAGGCCGACTCCCGTGCCCAGCAGCCCCCCGAGCACCGTCATGAGGAGGGCCTCCATCACGAAGGGGGCCATGATCTGCCGGACCTTCGCTCCGAGCGCCATCTTCACGCCGATCTCGCGCGTGCGCTCCTTCACCACGGCGTACATGATGTTGGCGACGCCCATGCCGCCCACGAGGAGCGTGAGGGCGCCGATCACGCCGAGGAACATCTGGATGCCGAGGCCGATGTTCTCCATGATCCGCTGGTCCTCGCGCGTGTCCCAGATCCCGAGCGCCCGGGTATCGTCGGGGTCGAAGCGGTACTTGGCGGCGAGGACGCGGTAGACCTGGGCCTTGGCCTGGTCCGCGACCTCCATGCTCGCCGGCTGGTAGACCATGTTGCCGACCTTCTTGTCCCCGAAGAGCGACTTGTACGTGGTGGCCGGGATGGACGCCTGGTTCTTGTCGGGGCCGCTGTACATCCCCATCATCGTCTTCTTCTGCATGACGCCAACGACGAGGAACGTGGACTGGTTGATCTGGACGGTCTGGCCGACCACGTCCTGTCGGCCGAAGAGGTCCTGGGCGAGCTCGTCGCCGAGCACCACCGTCCGCCGCTTCTCGTCGAGGTCTGTGGCGTTGAGGAAGCGGCCGCCCGGCTGGGGGATGATGTTCCGCATCTCCCCGAAGCTCGGGTCGACGCCGCGGATCCGGCAGTTGACGGTCTTGGCGCCCGCGGTGATGCCGCGCCGCGTGTTGTACTCGCGGCTGAGCGCCGCGAGCTCGGGGATGCGCGCGAGGAGCAGCTCCGCGTCCTCGTCGGTGAACGTGATGGGCCGGCCGGAGGGAAGCCCGGCGTAGGCGCGCGTCGTGTTCCCAGGCCAGAGGATGCCGATGCCCTCGCCCATTCCGCGCTTCCCCTTGTGGAAGGCGCGCTTCAGCCCTTCGCCGAAGGAGAGCAGCAGGACGATCGAGAGCGTGCCCCAGCCGATGGCGACGATCGTGAGCAGGATGCGCTTGCGGTTCGTCTCGAGGTCGGCGAGGAAGAGACGCCAGACGAGCGTGATCTCCGAGGCGCGCATGGCTCAGGCCAGCTTCAGGGCGTGCACGGGGTCGAGGAGCGACGCCCGCCGGGCGGGGAAGTAGCCGGCCACGGCGCCGATGAGGCCGAGGAGCGTCGTGGTCGTGACGAGCACGAGGGGCGAGGCTTCCGGCCGGCCTACGAAGTCCTCGAGGGAAGCCGGAAAGGCGGCGACGACGCCGAAGGTGACGAGAAAGCCGAGGAGGCCGCCCACCGCCGTCAAGGTCAGGGTCTCGGCCAGGAACTGCCTCTGGATGAACGCGGGCTTCGCCCCCACCGCGAGCTTGATCCCGATCTCGCGGGTCCGCTCCTCCACCACGACGTACATGATGTTCGAGACCCCGATGCCCCCCACGATGAGCGTGAAGGACCCGATGACGGCCAGGAAGAGGCGGAACGTGAGGAAGAACGTCGTGAAGAACTTGGTCATCTCCGTGGTGTCCCACATCCCCACGGCTTC
>JBKPBQ010000169.1:0-5682 GCA_046726955.1 Acidobacteriota bacterium | reverse complement strand
TCAATCCCGTCGCGCCGGGGACGCTCGAGCTCGCCGGTCCCGAGAGCGCCCGGCGGGGCGAGCATCCGCGGCTGACGGTGACGAGCCGCGAGAACGGCAAGCGATTGGTGAGAGCCCACGTTTCGGGCCCCGACGGCGCCTTCCGGCCGGAGTTCGCCCGCAACCTGCTCCTGGACGGCGCGCCCGGCACGTTCGTCGTGCCCCTGGCCCTCGACGATCCCGACGGCCGCTATCGCGTGACGGTCCAGGACGTGCTGAGCGGGGCTAAGGCCGAAGCGGCCTTCGTCGTCCACTGATGCGCGCTCTCGCTCACGGCGCTGCAGTCGTCTTGACCACGGCTGCCGTCGCGAGCGCTGCGCCGCCGCCGGCCGCGTACGTGCGCACCGACGACTCGGACGAGTGGGTCGCGAAGAGCCTTCGAATTCCCGCCCGGCCGGCGCGCGTCCTCGTCGTGACCGAGGGCGCGGCTCCGCGTCAGGTACGCATTCCGGACCTCGACCTGAACGCGCGCCGCCGACCCTCCGGCTCCCGCGAGTACCCGGTCGCCGCCGTCCACGCGACGCTCCAGGCCGCGGCGGACGCGGCGACGGCCGGCGATCTCGTGGCCGTCCTCCCCGGCCGCTACGCCGGCTTCGTGATCGGCGACAAGCCCGGCGACGGGTACATCCGCTTCAAGGCGCTCGGCGCGCCCGGCCAGGTGACGATCGACCGCGCGACCGACCGCGAGCCCGACTGGATGATCTACCTCCAGGCCGCGCACCACGTGACGATCGAAGGCTTCGAGATCGCGGGGTCCACCGGACCGGGGCTCGAGCCGCGGGGCCCGCTCGCCGGGATCATGATCGACGGCGACTTCGGACGCAGCGGCAAGATGGCGCACCACGTCGCCGTCGTCGGGAACTTCTCGCACAACCACCGCAAGTGGGGCCTGCACTCCACGGACAGCCGCACCGTCCTCCTCCAGGACAACCTCTTCGCGCTCTCGTGCCTGGAGCACTCGGCCTACGTCTCCGACGGCTCGGACGACTACGTGATCCGGAGGAACGTCTTCTTCGGAAGCCGCAGCGGAGGCCTGCAGTGCAACATCGACCCGCTGTCGTCCTTCGGCGAGCTGCTGAAGCACCCGGCGCTGCGGGACCTCGGTCCCGACCGGAGGACGCGCGAGTGGGCGCTCGCCCTCGTGGCCCGCGCCACGGAGCTCTTCGGCGAGGGGAACTTCCCGGACGGCCGCGGCGTGAACTTCGTCATCGAGGAGAACGTCGTCAACGCCAACGGCAAGGGAGGCGGGGGCTCGTTCAACTTCGCCGGCCTCCAGGAGTCGCTCGTGCAGAGCAACCTCCTCTACGGGAACTTCAACCACGGGATCGCGCTCTGGAACGACGGCACGCCCTACGACAAGGCCTACGTGGTGCCGGGGCCGCAGAGCGCCGCCGACGTGGCGGGCAGCGAGTCGCTGCCGCTCTGGGGCTGCCGCTCGAACCGCATCCGGAACAACACGGTGCTCATGGCCAATCCCGGACGGGCCGCGCTCGTGCTCATCAACGGCAGCTGGGGAAACCTCGTGCGGAACAACGTGCTCGTCAACGACGAGCCCTCCTCGATGGAGATCTCGGGCACGAGCACCTACCGGCTGGATTCGGACTACAACGTGCTCGACGCGGTTCGTCTCGTCGGGATCTCCGTGCACTCCGTGGCCGAGCAGTGGCCGTACCCGGGAGCGACCGAGATGGATCCTTCACTCAAGACGCTGGCGGTGCGGCTCGACGAGTCGGCCGGCCACTCGACGCTCGGAGTGACACGTGCCCGGATCGCCGAGGAGATCATGAGGTACGGCGAGGAGCCGTGGGTCGTGATCGACAACGGCTGGTGGCGACTCAACCCCGCGCGCCCCGACTTCCGCCCCCGCTCGGACTCCCGTCTCCTCGCCGGCCGCGCCGACGCCAAGGCTCTTGCCCCGCGAGATCTCACCGGAAATCGTCGGATCTCGGCCGACATCGGTGCTCTCGCGCAGGCGCCGAAGTGAAGGCCTAGGACTTGAAGGGCGCGGGGCGCGCGTCCCGCCACCGCCCGCGCGTGAAGTCCGGGAACGCCACCGGCGCGCTCCCCTGGGCGACCGACTGCTCGCTCAGCGGCGCCGGCACCGACCACGCGGCGGCGTCGTAGACGTCCATGTCCGGGGCGAGGCCCTGGCGCATGCACTGCACGAGCCGCCAGCACATCACGTAGTCCATGCCTCCGTGCCCGCCCTTCTTCGCCCGCTTACCGAGCTGCTTCCACAGCGCGTGCTCGAAGCGGTCGGCGTGCTCCTTGAGCGGCGCCCACTTGTGCTCCTCCTTCTGCCCGTCGAGGAAGATCCGCGGCGGGTAGTCGCGGAAGCAGCCCTTCGTGCCGGAGACGAGGTTGATGCGGTCGTAGGGGCGCGGGCTGCACACGTCGTGCTGCAGGACGATCGTGCGGCCCTTCGCGGTCTTGATGAGGCTCGTGTTCATGTCCCCGCAGGTGTAGGTCTCCTTCCACTTCGGGCTGTCCTTGGGAACGTGCGCCTCGCGCCAGAGGGTGAGCCCCCTTTCCGGCGAGCTCATCGAGACCAGGTACTCGAAGCGGTCGCCGCGCTGGATGTCCATGTAGCTCGCCACGGGTCCCAGTCCGTGCGTGGGGTAGAGGTTGCCGTTGCGGTTCAGGTGGTGCAGCCGACGCCACGGCCCTTCGCGCGAGTCGTCGAACAGCTCGACCTTCCGGAGGTCGTGGATGTACGCGGCCTCCCCGTGCTTGAGCTCGCCCAGGTAGCCGGCGCGCACCATGTTGAGGACGGTCAGCTCCCGCTCGCCGTAGCAGCAGTTCTCGATCATGATGCAGTGCCGGCGCGTCTTCTCGGACGCGTTGACGAGGGCCCAGCAGTCGTCGATGGTGGTGGCGGCCGGGACCTCGACCGCGACGTGCTTTCCCGCCGCGAGGGCGGCGAGGGCCATCGGCACGTGCCACTCCCACGGTGTGGCGACGAGCACGAGGTCCACGTCGTCCCTCTTCACCAGGTTCTCGAAATCGTGGTCGCCCTTCGTGTAGGCCTCGGGCGACGGCTGCTTCTTCTTCACGCAGAGGCCCTGCGCCCTCTCAGTCTTGGCGGGCACGAGGTCGCAGACGGCGACCACGCGCGCGCCTTCCACGTCGAGGAGCTCCTTGAGGAGGCTCGTGCCCCGGCCGCCCACGCCGATCATGCCGACACGTACGACGTCGTGGGGCGTGAACTTCATCTCCATCACGCTCTCGCCCGCCGGCTCCTCGGCCGTCCGCGACCTGGGAGGCTCGGCGCCTCCCGGTCTCACCCCGAGCACGCTGGTGAGGGCGGCCGCCTTCAAGAGGTCGCGGCGGGAGAGCTGGGGACGTCGGGAATCGGTCATGGGCGCCGTCCTTTCCTTCGATCCGTCGATGCCCGCCCTCCGCACCACTCGAGGGCGGCGGCCAAATAGACCTCGGCCGTGCGCAGGACCGAGGGGACCTCGACGTACTCGTTCGCGTTGTGGCTGCCGGCCCCCCGGGGCCCGAAGAGCAGCGTCGGGATCCCGAAGAGGCGATGAACCAGGAACGCATCGCACGGCCACTGCGACGCTCCGAGCCTCGCCGCCAGGCCGAGCACGCCCCGAGCCGAGCCGTAGAGGCAGCGCGTCCACGGGTGGTCCGCCGCGAGCTCGTGGCCGAGGAGGGGAGGATCTACGAACCGCTCGACGCGGACCGGGTGCGCCCGGAAGAAGGCATCGCGGCGGCAGAACGCGCGAAGCGAGGCCTCGATCTCGCGCACGATCGCAGGCACGTCCTCGTGGGGGAGGAACTGGAAGTACACACGGACACGCGCCTCGAGAGGGACGCTCAGCGGGATGTCGGAGTCGAAGCGGTTGGACTCCAGGGCCATGATCTGGACGGGCGCGGGATCCGGGAAGTCGGCATACGTCCGCCCGCGCCGCGCGCGCTTGCGACGCTGGCGCCAGCCGTCGATCCAGCCGATCAGGCGTCCCATGGGCAGCGCCGGGCTCACCACCTCGTCCTTCGAGAAGTAGCCCATGGGGTCTCCGGCCTCGGAGACGATGTCGAACACGTGCCCACCGCGCGTGGCGCGCACGACCTCGTAGTTCGTCCCCTCGGCGATCGCGCAGGCGTCCGCGGTGTCGCCGCGCAGACGACCGGAGAGCGTGCCTCCCACTCCCGCGAACTCCTCGTCGATGACCGACTCGCAGAGGAGGTCGCCGGGCAGTCGCACTCGAGCTTTCGAGAGGGCCATCGCCACAGCGAACTGGGCGGCGAGGCCGCTCTTCATGTCCCAGCTCCCGCGGCCGAAGAGGCGCCGGCCCCGCACGACGCCGGAGAAGGGCCCGTCCCGCCAGGGACGCGGTCGCGTGGGCACGGTGTCGATGTGGCCGCTCAGCAGGAGGCTCCGGCCTCCTCCCGTCCCCGGAAGACGCGCGACGAGGTTGTGGCGGCCGCGGTAGCGGCGGTCGCGGCGGACGTAGGCGTGGCGCGATCTCTCCAGGAATCCGCAGTCGTACATATCGACGTCGAGCCGGTAGGGCTGGAGGAACCGGCGCAGCACCTTCTGCGCCGCGGTCTCGTGGCCGTCGGGCGGGATGGCAACGCTGTCCACGCGGACGAGCGCCTGGACGAGGCGGACGATCTCGCGGTTGAGCGGCCGCAGGAGCCGTCGCGCGTCGCGGACGGCCTCGGAGGTCACGCCGGACCTCCGAAGGCGCGCTCGAGGGGGCCGCCGAACGACAGCCTGCGGGCGGCGGCGAACGCACGGAGCGATGGCGCACCGGCGTCCGGGTGGATCGTGTGGGGCGAGGTCACGGAGTAGGCGGCGAGGAGCGCGCCCAGCTCGGCCGCGCTCGTGAGCGGACGCGCGCCCGAGGCTTCCGCGGGGGCGAGGGGAAGCCCGAGGGCGAGCCCCGCGAGGACGCCGCCGAGGAAGGCGTCGCCCGCGCCGGCCGTGCTCACGGACTCCACCGGAAGGGCCGGCACCGGCGTCCAGTGCTGGCCGTCGAGGACGAACGAGCCGCGGACGCCCGCCGTGAGGCAGATACGCATCCGGGGTTGAGCGCCCCGCAGCGCCGAGGCGCAGCCCACGAGCAGCGGCGGCGGCTCATCGGTCGCGAACGCCGCGGCGTTGAGCGCAGACGCCTCGTCCTCGTTCAGGGAGAGCAGGTCCACGTCGGCGAGGAAGCCGGAGGCGAGCGCCGCCCCCATCTCCGCGGAGGTCAGAGTGGCGACGCGGAGGGCGCCGCGCTCCCCGGCGCGCCTCAGCAGGTGATGGCGCGCGATCAGCGGGACCTCGGGCAGGGCGAGCGCGATCGTCCGCGAGTCGAGATGGTCGAGCGCGCGATCGACGTCCGCCGCGTTGAGGGCGGCCGCCGCGGAGGTGCTGGTCGTGATGTTCCCGCCGCTGCCGTCGGGGTAGAGGAAGCAGACCGAGAAGAGCGTGGGCGAGTTGGACACCGCGTCCACGAAGCGCACGTCCATCCCCGCGTCCGCCATCTCGGTGCGGAGGCGGCGGCCCGCGTCGTCGTCGCCGACCTTGCCCATGGGCAGGACGTGGAACGGCGTTCCCTCCGGCCGCGCTCCCAGCAGCACCGACGGGTAGTGGGCGACGATGTGCAGCTTGCAGTAGTCGCGCACGTCGAGGAGGCGGCCGGGCCG
>JBKPBQ010000168.1:0-5100 GCA_046726955.1 Acidobacteriota bacterium | reverse complement strand
GGTGAAGGCCGAGCGCTGTGCCTGCGAAGTGAAGAATCCCGAAGGGAGGTGCTGCCTGGGGGACGTGGCTGCGGCCACGAAAGCGGCAAAGGCCGAGCTCGATGGTGCATACACCAAGTGAGGCAGGGTCGCGGCGGCGTGCAAGATCCGAGAGGTAAAGTTGGTGGCCTGGGACGGAATCGAACCGCCGACACGCGGATTTTCAGTCCGCTGCTCTACCAACTGAGCTACCAGGCCAGAGCGGGGAGCGGCTACGGCAGCAAACGGCAATTCAAGCACAGCGCGCCTCTCTGGTCAAAAGACCGCGCAGTGAGAGCGGATCGTGCGGCGACTCCAGTCGAGCGGCGGCGCGAGCGCGGGACCTCGAGTAGAGTCTCGACCCAACTGGTTCCGGAACCAGTTGCTTCAGAAACTACTTGAAGTCAGCTGGTTCTCCGAAGCGGCTCATCGCCTCGGGTATACTGGAATCATCGGAGGGAAGACCCCATGTCCGCACCCGTCGGGAAGCTGCCCAAGGACTACGACAAGCTGCCGGTGCCGCAGCCCCAGGCCACGAGTGCGCGCAAGCGGGATCCCAAGCTCCTCGCGGTCATCGACCCCAACAAGTGCTTCGGGCGCGGGTGCGAGTTCTGCATCGCGGTCTGCCCGGTGCCGGACTGCATCACCCTCACGACCGATCCCCAGGCTCCCGACCTCAGCGTCTGCACGGTGAACTTCGACACCTGCATCGGCTGCATGGCCTGCGAGAAGTGGTGCCCGGACGACTACGACGCGATCCGAATGCTCCCCTTCACGCAGGTGAGCGCGAAGCGGGAGGAGTATTCGACCGAGACGTTCAGCGCGGAGATGCCCCCGAAGAAGTAGAAGAAGCAGGGCCCGCCGCACGAGCCAGGCCCGGGCCCCGGGCACCCCAACGTCTACGACGCTTCAGGCCTTCTTCTTCTCGGGCATGGGAAGGACGGACGCCTTCTCGCCCTTCTCCGGCCGCACGGGCTCGTCGAGCACGGGCAGGCCCATCCCCTTGCGGATCCGGTTCTCGATCTCGATGCGGACGTCCGGGTTGTCCTTCAGAAACTGACGGGCATTCTCCCGCCCCTGACCCATCCGCTCGCCGTCGATCGCGTACCAGGCGCCCGATTTCTCGATCACCTTCTGGTCCACCCCGAGGTCGAGGAGGTCGCCCTCCCGGCTGATCCCCTCGCCGTAGAGGATGTCGAACTCGGCCTCGCGGAAGGGCGGCGCCACCTTGTTCTTCACGACCTTCACTTTGGCCCGGCTGCCGATGACGGCCTCGCCCTCCTTCAACGAAGCGATCCGGCGGATGTCCAGGCGCATCGACGAGTAGAACTTCAGCGCCCGGCCCCCCGTGGTCGTCTCCGGGTTGCCGAACATGACCCCGATCTTCTCGCGCAGCTGATTGATGAAGATGAGCGAGGTCTTGCTCTTGGACACGATGCCCGTCAGCTTCCGGAGGGCCTGGCTCATCAGGCGCGCCTGGAGGCCCATCTGGGCATCGCCCATCTCGCCTTCGAGCTCCGAGCGGGGGACGAGGGCGGCCACGGAGTCGACGACGAGCACGTCCACCGCGCCGGAGCGGATCAGGACCTCGGCGATCTCCAGCGCCTGCTCGCCGCTGTCGGGCTGCGAGACGAGGAGGTTGTCGGTGTCCACCCCGAGCTTGGCCGCGTAGGTGGCGTCGAGAGCGTGCTCGGCGTCCACGAACGCCGCCATGCCGCCCCGGCGCTGGGCTTCCGCGATCACGTGCAACGCCAGGGTCGTCTTGCCCGACGACTCCGGCCCGAAGATCTCGATTACGCGGCCCCGAGGGAATCCGCCCACGCCGAGCGCGACATCCAGGGAGAGGGCGCCGGTGGGGATGGCCGGGACGTCGATCTTCTCGCGGCTACCCAGCCGCATGATCGAGCCCTTGCCGAACTGCTTGTCGATCTGTGCGAGCGCGGCCTCGATCGCCTTGGCCCGCTCGTTCTTGTCGTCAGCCATCTGTCCTCTCCTTGAATCGAACCTTCCCGATGACGAGCGATCGTAGCGAGCCGCCGTGCCCTGGGGGGTCCAAGATATGAGGATGCGCGAAGAAAAAGCGACACTGGGCATCCAACGGACTGGATTTCACACCGCGAAACAGTACGCCCGAAAGGACTTGCGGGATTCTGAACACAGTCTTTAACAAACAGAAACCAAAGTACTTACAACGTGATGACTGCTTTCATGCCGTCCGACAGAAAAAGCTTGGAGGCGATTAGGGCGGTTGATACAATCTTGAGACGTGAAGTGAGCCCCTAGATGCAGTGTGGCGCCTCCACGAGGCGCAGGGCCGAAATCGAGACAAGGGGAAAGACTTGAAAGCACTGAAGAAGGCGCGCGCGGCCCGATCGGCCGCACGCCGGTCGAGCGACTCCCGGACGCGCCGCGAAACGTCCCGCCGGTCGGGAAAGTCCCCGGCCAAGGGGAAGGCCAAGTCTTCGGTGACCCGGGCCCGGGCGGCGAGCCCGGCGCGCAGCACCCACGGGGCCATGGTCCTGGTGCGTCCGGTCAAGCGGCGAAAGCCCTTGCCCTCGCCGCTCCCCACAAAGCACGTGGCTCCGCCGCGCCCGGCGCTCGTGGTCCCCGCCCGCTCGATGCCACCCGTGAACCGCAAGCCGGCGGTCCCCGGTGCGACGACCTCCCGGGCCCCGATCGCCGTGCCCGACTTCAACGAGGCTGGGGTGCTCCTCGCCATCACCTACTCGATCCGGGAAGGCCGCCGCGGAGAGTTCTTCGACCTCATGCGCGAGCTGAAGCCGCTGCTCGTCGGGATCGGAGGGCTCGAGGTGGCGATCTACGAGGACAGGAGCCGCCCGAACTACCTCATGGAGGTCTTCCGCTTCAAGGACGAGGCGGAGTTCACGGCGTTCGACGACAAGTTCCACAAGGACCGCAAGATCGCGGCCATCTACGCGCTCCTCGACGACATCGTCGAGGCGGAGAAGAGCGACTTCAAGATCTTCGAGCGGCGGCTCTAGCTGCCCTCGCCGGTCGCCCATTCGCTCGCCGGGCTGACCGTACACGTCCTCGCCTCCCGCACCGATCGAGAATTCCGCGACCCCTGGCGCCTCGGCGTCACGGTGGGGGCCGCGTGCTTTCCCGACGTGGATCTGCTCTTCCAGTTCGTGGACGGGCGCAACCACCACAACAACGAGCTCCACGGCATCGGCTTCGCGCTGCTCGGCGCGGTGGCGGGCGCGGCCGTCTTCCGTCTCCTCGGCTGGGTCCGGCCGCTGGCGGCGGGGCTCGCCCTCGGAATCGCCTACGCTACCCATCCTCTCCTCGACTACCTGAACGTGGACACGAATCCGCCCATCGGTCTTCTCGCCCTCTGGCCCTTCTCCGCCCGGTACTACAAGTTTCCCTGGCCCATCTTCATGGACATCGGGCGTACACTGGACTGGCACACCGTCCGGCACGACACCGTCGCGGCACTCTGGGAAACCATTCTCCTCGGACCGATCCTGGTCTGGGCTTGGCGCTGGCGAACACGGGGAACGGGAGCAGGCCAATGGCGCGAGGGTTCGAAAGCAAGTCCGTAGCCGACCAGCAGGAGTCCGCCCTGGCGTCGCCGCGGCCCGCGACGGACCGGGCGCTCGACCCCGCCACGCTGCAGAAGAAGCGCGGCCTCGAGCTCAGCCGCGCCGACATCGTGCACCGGATGGAAACGGCCCGCGCCGAGGGACATCGCGAGGTGCTGAAGAAGGCGCTCGACGCCATCGACAAGGAGCTCAAGCGGCTCGGCTAGCCGACGGGAGAGGCTAGAGCATCTCCACGGCGAGGGCGACGCCGTTGCCACCGCCCAGGCACAGGGTCGCAACGCCCCGCTTCTTCCCGCGATCGCGCAAGGCGTAGAGCAGCGTTGTGAGCACGCGCGCCCCGCTCGCGCCGATCGGATGCCCGAGGGCGACGGCGCCCCCGTTGACGTTCACCTTGGCCGGATCCAGCTGCAGCTCGCGGACGACGGCCACCGCCTGGACCGCGAAGGCCTCGTTCAGCTCGACGAGGTCGACGTCCGACGGTCCCCAGCCCGTCTTCTTCCAGAGCTTCCGCACCGCTTCCACCGGTGTCATCATCACGAGCGACGGCTCGAGGCCGGCCACCGCCTGCGCCACGATGCGCGCCATGGGCTTGCGGCCCATCGCCTTCGCGCGATCGGCCGACACCACGACGAGAGCGGCCGCGCCGTCGTTGACGCCCGGCGCGTTGCCCGCGGTCACGGTCCCGCCCTCCTTGAACGCCGGCTTGAGCTTGGCGAGCGCCTCCAGCGACGTGTCCTCTCGGGGCGTCTCGTCCACGGAGAAGAGGACGGCGTCGCCCTTCTTCTGGGGAATCGGCACCGGCACGATCTCGTCCTTGAACTTGCCGGCCTTGATCGCGGCGATCGCCTTCTGGTGGCTGGCGAGCGCGAACTCGTCCTGCTGCCGGCGCGTGACGTCGTATTTCTCGGCCACGATCTCGCCCGTGCAGCCCATGTGGAAGTCGGAGTACGCGTCCCAGAGGCCGTCGAAGATCATCGAGTCCACGACCTCGCCGTTGCCCAGGCGCAGGCCCTCGCGCACGCGCGGCAGCAGGTAGGGACAATTCGACATCGACTCCATCCCCCCGGCGACGACGATGTCGGTCTCCTCCGCGGCGATGCCCTGGGCGGCGAGCATCACCGCCTTCAGGCCGGAGCCGCAGACCTTGTTGATCGTGAGCGCCGCCACCTTGGGCGGAAGTCCGGCGCGGATCGCGGCCTGGCGCGCGGGCGCCTGGCCCAGACCCGCGGAGACCACGTTGCCCATGATGACCTCGTCCACGTCCTCGGGAGAGACCCCGGCGCGGGCGATCGCTTCCTTGACGACGATCGCGCCGATCTGGGGAGCGGTGAATCCCTTGAGCGACCCCAGGAACTTGCCGGTGGGGACGCGCGTGGCGGAGAGGATGACGGCTTCACGCATCGTTCGACTCCTTGCGATGCCCGAGATAGCGGGCGGCCGCTTCGAGGAAGCGGGCGCGGAGCTCAGGATCGCCGATGACCTGAGCTTCCGCGACGAGAGAAGGACTGGCGGGCGT
>JBKPBQ010000167.1:0-8405 GCA_046726955.1 Acidobacteriota bacterium | reverse complement strand
CGCGTTCACGGCGGCGAGCGCCGCCCCGATGGCCACCGCGGCGCGGCCCGCCCCGTCGAGAGGGAGCAGCGGCCAGAGCAGGGTGAAGGAGACCCCGACGAGCGCGAGCACGAGGAAGGAGTATCGGGCCAGGGTCACTTGTTCAAGCTCGCTACCGTCCTGAAGAAATGCACCAACGCGGCTCCGAGCCCGAGGACGCCTCCCCCGAGCAGCAGCCACGGCGCGGTGCCGAGCTGGGCATCGAGCCAGTAGCCGCCGCCGAGACCCGCGAGCACGGTCACGGCCAGGGTGGTCCCGATGCTCAGGTACGGCGCGACGTCGCGCAGGGCCCCTGTCCAGCCGCCGGCTCGCTCGCTCTTCGGCGGCTTCACAGGCGGGGTTGGACGCTCGAGCAACAGCCGCAGAAGGTATCACGGCCGCGCCGGACAGGCAAGGCTTCAAGCCGTTCTAGCTGAGTCGGATAGCGTCGGCTCGGGGGCGGAAGCGACCGTCGAGGCCCGGAGCACGTCGAGGCGGTAGATGCGGATCGCGGAGAGCACGAGGGAGAGGATCGCCGGCCCGATGAGGAAGCCGTGGAAGCCGAAGGCCAGGATGCCACCCAGGATCGACAGGAAGCCGAGGAGGGGATGGATCTGCGCCCCTCCGCGGAGGATCAGGGGCTTCACCACGTTGTCGATGCCGCTCACGATCACGAGGCTGTAGAGGAAGAGGCCGACCGCGGCCCACGTCCGCCCGCCCAGGAAGATGTAGACGACGGCCGGCACCCACCCGAGAGGCGAGCCCAGCACCGGAACCATCGCGGCCAGGATCACCACCGTGCCCCAGACGATCGGCGAGGGTACGCCGAAGAGGATGAAGCCGGCGCCGGCGACGATGCCCTGGAGGAGCGGGACCATGATCATGGCCTGGAGCGATGCCTTCACGGTCTTGTCGAGGTGGTCGAAGATCAGCTTTTCCTGGGCTTCCGTGAACGGCGAGATCGGGCGCAGCTCGGCCTTCAGGCGCGGGCCGTCCTTGAGCAGGAAGAAGAGCGTCGTCAGGAAGAGGAGCAGGTCGAAGAGCGTGCGGGCGAGGCCGCCCACGAGGCCCTGGAGGCCCGCGTTCGCGGCGGAGACGACCTGCGTGAGCGCCGTCGAGAAGAGCGGAGTGAGCTGGCCCTGCGTGCGCAGGATCCACTCCCGCAGCGCGGGGAAGCGCTCGGGCAGCGTCTCGGTGTAGAACCTCCGCACCTCGTCGGGGTCGAGGTGCGGCAGGGCCCAGCTGAAGAAGGCGAGGGCCTGCTTGGAGAGGATGACGAGCGAGGTCAGGACGGGCACGAAGATGAGGATGGTCGTGAAGAGCACGATGAGCGCGGCGGCCAGGCCCCGGCGGCCGCCGAGCGCCCCCGTCAGCCGCCGCTGCAGCGGGGCGAGGAGCACCGCCATGGCGATCGCCACCGCGAGGTCGAGCAGGAAGGGCCGGAAGACGAAGTAGGCGAGGACGAGGATGACGGCGAGCGCCGCGAGCAGGGGAGTGACCACATCGCGGCGGCGGCGCTCGTACATGTCCCGCCATGATAGCGCTTGGGGCGCCGGCGGTCCTCGCTCGGCGGGGATCAGCGAGCGGCGGGGGCGTCGTCCACGTCGGACGCGCGCTTCAACCAGAAGACGAAGGCGAGAACGAGCACCGCGGGAACGATCGGCGTCCACCACGCGCGGATGCCGAGCTGGGCGAAAGAGGTGGGTCCGAGCCAGGCGATCACGGCCATGATCGCCGCCGCCCACGCGAGGCTGCTCAGCAGGCTCAGCACGGAGAAGCGGAGCGGGGGCACGTCGGCGTAGGCGCAGGCGGCGGGGATGGCGACGCGCAGCCCGGGGAGGAAGCGGCAGGCCAGGATCATCGCGCTCGCGCTCTGGCGCACCTTGGCCGTGACGAGGTCGCGGCGGCGCGACCAGGTGGGGAAACGGTCCAGCCAGCGGCGGAGCCGTCCGCGCAGGGCGTAGAAGTAGAGCTGGTCTCCCACCGATCCCCCGAGCGCGGCGGCGGCGAAGACGCCCGCGGGGTCGAGCCGGCCCATCTGGACGAGCACCGTCGCCGCCACGAACACGACCTCGCCCTCGATCACCGTCGCGGCGAAGATCACGAGGTAGGCGAGCGGCCCCGCCCACTCGGGAATGGTCATCTCGCGCTTCCTGCGGCGACCGGCGTCTCGGAAGCTCGCTCCGAGCCGAGCGCCCGACGGAGCCGGTTCGTCACCCGGTCGATGCCCGCGCCCCGCAGCCCGTAGTGCACGGGAACCTGCAGGGCGTCCTGCGTGCGCCGCGCTCCCGCGGGTTCCCGGTCGGCGGCGGCGAAGAACGGGATCTCCGGGCAGACGTCCATGTGGTGGTACTCCACGTCGAGCCCGCGGTCGATGCAGGCCTGGACCGCGGCTTCGCGGTCGGGCACGTAGAGGCAGTACTGGTAGAAGACGTGCGTGCGGTCCGACGGAGCGGCGGGGGTGCGGACGCCAGGAATACCCGACACCGCGCGGCTGATCGCCTGCGCGTTCTCGCGGGAAACGCGCGTCCACTCGTCGAGGTGGCCGAGGCCCGCGAGGCCCAGCGCCGCCTGGACGTTGGAGTACCGCTCGGGGTAGTCCTCGGGAAAAGGCGTGAGCGGTCGGATCGTCTCCCAGAGGTAGATGTCGACGCGCGAGCGGAGGTGCGACGCCGCCCACAGCACGGGGAAGAGCGTGAGGCTGAAGACGCGCGGCTTCATGAGGGCCCGCTCGAGCCGGGCGAGGCGCAGCCGCTTCTCCACGCGGGCCACGGAAGGCGGGGGGACGGCCGTGGCGAGCGCGGCGATCTTCTCGCCGAGCGCGGGGTCGCGCGTGAACGCCATCCCGCCGCCGCAGGTGTTGAGGGGCTTCAGGACCTGGAAGCTGAAGAGCGCGGCGTCGCCGAGGGTGCCCGCCGGTTGCCCGCGATAGGTCGCGCCCAGCGCGTGCGCGCAGTCCTCCACGACCTTGAGCCCGTGGCGGCGCGCGATCTCGAGGATCTCGGCCATGTCGCAGGGCAGGCCGTACACGTGCGTGGGGACCACGGCCCGCGTGCGCGGGGTGATCGCGCGCTCGAGGGACGCGGGGTCGAGGTTGAACGTCTCCGGGTTCACGTCGGCGAAGACGGGGACGAGGCCGGCCGCCCGCGCCATCTCCGGCACCACCCAGAACGTGAGCGCGGGAAAGACGACCTCGGAGCCGGGAGGCAGGTCGAGCGCGCGCAGGATGTAGTAGGCGGCCATCCGTCCGTAGGACGTGGCGACCGCCGTGCCTCCGCCGAGGCGGCTCGCGAACGCCTCTTCGAACTCCGGCACCAGCGGTCCGGCCACGAGCGACCCGCGGCGCCGGCAGTCCTCCACGATCTCGTCGAAATCGGGGACCCAGCGCGCGCCGTAGCGCGAGATCGCCGTCAGCACTCCACCCTCCGCGACATCGCGAAGAGCTCCTTCAGCGAGTGCATGGCCTCGACGCTGCGATCGAGGTGGTCGACGAGGTCGACCAGCCACTGCTTCTGCACGCGCCAGTAGTTCGCGAGACAGGAGGGGCGCACGTAGAAGCGGTTGTAGGCGGCGGAGAGGAGGAAGCGCAGCTCGTCCTCGCTGAGGTTGGGATGGCGGAAGGTGGGCGTGAAGCCGTCGAAGCGCTCCCAGTCCTTCTCGTAGATCTGCTTCTCCATCTGCTTGAAGAGCGGGGTGCCGGGATACGGGGTGAGCAGCTTGAACTGGGCCATGGTCGAGCCCAGCGAGATCGCGTACTCGATCGTGGCCGCGATCGAGTCCCAGGTGTCGCTGTTGAACCCCAGGACGTAGAAGCCCACGGTCCCGATGCCGAGGCGCTGGCAGTGCGCGATGACGCCCCGCTGCTGCGCCTCGGGGATGGGCCGGCGTCCGACCTTGCGCAGCGTCTCGGGAGAGAGCGACTCGACGCCGAAGGTGATCGTGCGCAGGCCGGCCGCGTGCATCGTGTCCAGCAGGCCGTCGTCGAGGCGGTCGAGGCGCGTCTCGCACTCCCAGCGGAGGCGCAGGCCGCGCGCGCGGATCTCGTCGCAGAAGGCGAGGATCCGCTCACGGTCGTGGCTGAAGAGGGGATCGCGGAAGACGACGAAGGGATCGGGGTACTCTCCGCACAGATGAGTCAGCTCGTCCGCGAGGTTGGCGATCGATCGCGTGCGGTAGGAGGAGAGGATCCGGTGCGGGCAGTAGGTGCAGAACTCGGGGCAGCTGCGGCTGGCCAGGAGCGGAAACGCGCCGCGGGGCCGGGTAAACGCACGTCCGCGGGGGGCGTTGCCGTCGACGCCGATGAGATCCCAGCGTGGAAACGGCAGGCTGTCCAGCCGCTCCACCTCCGGGCTGCGGACGACGCCCCACAGCTTCTCCCCGGCGGCGAGGCGCATGACCGCCGCCTCGGGCTCGCCGTCCACGATGAAGTCGGCGGAGGAGGCGAAGAGGTGCGGAAGCTTGGACGCGGTGATGCCCACGAACCCGACCCGCGTCCCGCGGGCCCGCGCGCGCGCCGCCCAGGCGGTCTCCTGCCGGTGGTCGACGAGGGACGAGAGCACGAGCGCTACGTCGGCGTCGGGCGTCTCCGAGCGGCTGAAGACGACCTCATGGCCGGCGCGGGCGAGGATCGCCGCGAGATAGCCGAGAGTCACGCTCGGAGAGTCCTGGGAGCGGCGACGGAGGAAGACGCCGAGCCGCGCGATCGTGCAGAACCCGGTCATCCTCTGGCCGTAGCCCCCGACCGCGGTGTCCTTGTTGACGAAGCCCCGCTCCGACCTCAAATCCGCCAGGGCGACCCTCATCTGTGCCCCTCCCTGCTCGAATGTGACGCCGAGGGAACCCCAGGGGATCGCTATCTTTACGGCCGGTTCCGCTATCTTCGGGGGGGTGGTGCCTATCTTTCGGGGGACGGGGGCGATTCCCTCCCCCTCTTTCTATAATCCAGAGAGGGTCGGCCCTGTCGAATGGACATGAAGATGCCGGACCGCCTGCTCGAGGATGCCCCTCCGGGCAGCCGGCTGTGGCTGTTCCTGGCGAGCGCGGCCGCCATCGCGCTCATCGCCTTCATCGACGTCCGGCTGGAGGCGAACGTCTCGCTGGGCTTCCTCTACGTCTTCCCCATCCTGCTCTCGGCACTCTTCCTGAGCCGCTGGCAGCTCGTGGCGGTGGCCGGGGTCTGCGCGGGGCTCCGCGAGCGGCTGAGCCCCTACCCCTGGGACTCGGAAGCGGCCGCGCGCACGGCCCTCGTGACCGTGGCCTTTCTCGGCGCGGGACTCTTCGTGGGCGAGCTTTCGCGGAACCGCCAGCGCGCGATCCACCACTCCCGCGCCCTCGAGCGCGAGGTGAAGCTCCGGCAGCAGGCGGAGGAGGAGCTGCGCGTCCTCGTGGAGTCGAGCCCCGCCGCGATCCTCACCGTGGACGCGGAGGGGCGAATCCTCCTCGCGAACCAGGCCGCGGAGCGGCTGCTCGCCGCGGAGACGCCGCTCGTGGGGAAGTCGATCGGCTCCTATCTGCCGCCGCTCGCCTCCGTCCTCTCGGGCGGGGAGAGCCGCGCCCCCTCGTCGTTCCGCACGACGCTCGAGTGCATCGGCCGCACGGGACAGGGCGACCGCTTCCTCGCCCACGTCTGGTTCTCGACCTACCAGACGCTGTCCGGCCCCCGCCTCGCCGCCATCGTGCTCGACGCCTCCGAGCAGCTGCGCGACCGCGAGGCGGTCGGCCTCCACTCGGTGGCGACGGCCTCGCGCACGCTGTTCGCCGCGGTCTCGCACGAGGTGCGGAACCTCTCGGCGGCGGCGGGCGTCGCCTATGCGAACCTCGCGCGAGATCGGGACCTCGTCACGAACGAGGACTTCAAGGCGCTGGGGACGCTCCTTGCCGGCCTCGAGAAGATCGCCTCCGCCGAGCTCCGGCTGGCCGCGGACACCACCCGCGCCCGCGCGAACCTCTCCACGGTGCTCGACGAGCTCCGGGTCGTGCTGGAGCCCGCGCTCAAGGAAGCCGGGGTCGAGCTCGACTGGCGCGTCGGCGACGGCCTTCCCCTTGTCTTCGGCGAGCACCACAGCCTCCTCCAGGTCTTCCTGAACCTCGCCCAGAACAGCCAGCGCGAGCTGCAGCGGGCGCCGGAGCGGCGGCTCGGGGTGACCGCGCAGGCGGAGGGCGAGTCCGTGGTGGTGCGGTTCGAGGATACCGGTCCGGGCGTCCCCCAGCCGGAGCGCCTCTTCCGGCCCTTCCAGCACGGCAGCGACGCCACGGGCCTCGGCCTCTACGTCTCGCGCGCGATCGTGCGCTCCTTCTCCGGCGACCTCCGCAACGAGCCCCGCTCGCGCGGGAGCTGCTTCGCGGTCGAGCTCGCGCGCGCGTCATGACGGCACCCGACACTCCCGAGGTGCGCACGATCCGCCTGCTCCTCGTGGACGACCACGCGCTCTTCCGCGAGGGGCTCACGCGGCTCCTCGGGGCGGAGACCGACTTCCAGGTCGTGGGCCAGTGCTCGACGGTGAAGGACGCGCTCGACGTCCTCTCCGCGCAGCCGGTGGACGTGGTGCTGCTCGACGTCGACCTCGGCCCGGAACGGGGATCCGAGTTCATGACCGGAGCGCACCGGATCGGCTTCCGCGGGCGCGTCCTCGTGGTCACCGCGGGGCTGCGCGACGACGAAGCGGCGTTCTTCCTCCGGGAAGGAGCCGCGGGCATCTTCCTGAAGCACGACTCGCCGGCGGTGCTCGCCCGGAGCATCCGGCGCGTGATGGACGGCGAGGCGTCGATCGACCAGCGGCTGCTCGCCGGGCTCATGCGCTCGGGAGGCGAGGGCGGCGACGAGCCGGAGCGGGCGGCACTCACGGAGCGCGAGCGCGGGGTCCTGCGGGGCGTCTTCGAGGGCCAGGCCAACAAGGAGATCGCGGCAGCGCTCGGCATCTCGGAGAGCTCGGTGAAGGCGGCGCTCCAGCAGCTCTTCCAGAAGACGGGCGTGCGCACGCGCAGCCAGCTCGTGCGGATCGCGCTCGAGCAGTACCGCGACCAGCTCTAGCGGGTGCTGTCCTCCGCGACCCGCGCGGGGGGAGCGTCCTCCTGCGCCAGGGCCGGGCCCTTGTACTTCGCGGGCTGGATCGTCGCCGCGAGCGACTGCGCCGGCCCGTGGAGGAAGGCCAGGAAGGGCTTGGGATAGATGCCGATCCAGAAACAGAGGACGACGAGGGGGACGAGCGTCGCGAGCTCGCGGGTGTTCAGGTCCTTCAGGTGGGCGTTCTCCTCGTTCGTGACCTTGCCCCAGAACACGCGCTGGTAGAGCCACAGCAGGTAGGCGGCGCCGATGACGACGCCGGAGACCGCCCAGTAGGCCCAGATCCGGTTCGCCGCGAAGGCGGCCTGCAGGATCATGAACTCGCCGATGAAGCCGTTCAGGAGCGGCAGGCCCATCGAAGCCAGGAAGATGACGAGCGTGAAGGTCGCGTAGACGGGCATCACGTGGGCGAGCCCGCCGAACTGCGCGATGTCCTTGGTGTGCCGCCGCTCGTAGATGAGCCCGACGATCAAGAACAGACCGCCCGTCGAGAGCCCGTGGTTGATCATCTGGAGGACGCTGCCCTCCAGGCCGAGCGGGTTGAGCGCGAACATGCCGAGCATCACGAACCCGAGGTGGCTCACCGACGAGTAAGCGATGAGCTTCTTCATGTCCTTCTGGACGAGCGTCACGAGGCCGGCGTAGACGATGCCGATGATCGAGAGCGTCACCACCCACGGCACCGCCTGCAGTGTCGCCTGCGGGAAGAGGGGCAGCGAGAAGCGGATGAAGCCGTAGGTCCCCATCTTCAGGAGGACGCCGGCGAGGATCACGGAGCCCGCGGTCGGCGCCTCCACGTGGGCGTCGGGCAGCCAGGTGTGGAAGGGGAACATCGGGACCTTGATCGCGAACCCCAGGAAGAAGGCGAGGAAGCACCAGAACTGGAGATCCGTCGGGATCCCCATCTCGTACCAGCGCGTCACGTCGAAGGTGCCGGTCTGCTCGAAGCCGGGCAGCTTCTTCGAGTGGAAGTAGAGGGCGAGGATGCCGAGCAGCATCACCACCGAGCCCGCGAGCGTGTAGAGGAAGAACTTGATCGCGGCGTAGAGCCGGCGCGCGCCTCCCCAGATGCCGATCAGGAAGTACATGGGGACGAGCATGACCTCCCAGAACACATAGAAGAGGAACATGTCGAGCGCGCAGAAGACGCCGAGCATCCCGGCCTGGAGCAGCAGGAGGAAGACGTAGTACTGCCGGACGCGCTCCGTGATCGCGGTCCAGGAGGAGAGGATCGAGATCGTGCCCAGGAGGGTCGTGAGCAGGATGAGAAGCGTGCTGATCCCGTCCACCCCGAACAAGTAGGAGACGCCGATCGAGGGGATCC
>JBKPBQ010000166.1:0-12655 GCA_046726955.1 Acidobacteriota bacterium | reverse complement strand
GGCCTTGGGCCGCGAGGCCCCCATGCGCTCTCCCCGCCCCGCGGCGACGATGATGGCGAGGGTGTTCATGATTAGGCGCCCCGCCGCGGGGCGGGGCGTCGTGACGAGATTAAAGGCTCCCCCGTCCGACGGTCAAACGCGGCGCGGCCTCCTCGCGGGCTCCTTCGACGACCCGCCGCGCCCCGCCCAGGTGTGTGCGCAGGGCGTCGCGCGCGTTCTCCAGCTGGACGAGGCCGCGGGAGAGGCGCCCTTCGATCTCCTCGTCGGCCCGGCGCAGCGACTCCTCGAGCCCCGCGAGCCGGGCCCCCACGGACTCGGCGTCGGGCGTGTCGCCGAAGCGGACGACGAGCCGGTAGAGCGCGAGCAGGTACGGCAGAGCCAGCGAGTACGGCACGAGCAGCACGCCGTCGCGGTATCCCTCGCCGTGGACCTCGGGCACGGCGAGGTAGACCGCGTCGGGCAGGGCGAGGAGGGCGAGGGCGTGCGTCCGCTCGGGGTCGAGGTACTTCGCCATCTCGCGCACGCGGACGCGCACGTCTCGCGCGATCTGGTCGGCGAGCCGCCGGCGCTCGACGGGGTCGTCCTCCTCGGCGAGGCGGGCGAGCGGGATGGCGCTCGTCCACTTGCTGTCGATGGGCAGGTAGCGCCCGCCGGGAAGGCGCAGCGCGTACTCCACGACCTTCGCCCCGAAGGCCACGTTGAGCTCCAAGAGGTCGGGAGGAAGCTGGGCGAGCGCCCGCAGCAGCACGTTCTCTCCCGCGGCGCCGCGCGACCCCGACCCCGCGATCACGGCCTCCATCCGCCTCAGGCTGTCCGCGGCCACGTCCATCTGGCGGGCCCGCCCCTGCTCCAGCGCCTTCACCTCGGCGAGGGCGCGCTGGGCCTGGCCGATCTCGCCTCGGATCCCCTGCGCGGCCTCGGCCAGCTCGCGGAGCGACGCCTCCCGCCCGCGATGGACCTCGACGCGGAGGGCGTCCTGGGTCCGGCTGACCTGGGCGAGCTCGGCCTGGAGGCGCTCGAGGCCAGTCGCCACCTCGAGCAGGGCTACCGCCTCGGGCGGGCGTCGCACGACCGCAATAGCGAAGGCGAGCACAACCAGGAGAAAGGCAGCCAGTCCGATCGTGAGCACCGGGGTCATCGCGGAGAGGTTCGCATGCGGACTCGCCGCGGGAGGTCCGATTCGGCGGCGCGGAGTGTCGTCAGGACCCCGCGATCACTCCCCCATCGGGTACGCGAACCGGTACTGGCCCGAGCCGATCTCCACTACTGTCGCGTCGCCGTCCTGACGCCGGCTCGTGACGCCGTTGCCGTCGGCGAGGGCTTTGCCCGACTCGGTGACGGCCGCAACGGTCGCTTTGGGCAGACGGACGGTGGCCCGCGTGTTGGGAGGAACCTCGACCGCGAGCTCGAAGCGGCCGCCGTTCAGGCTCCACGCGGAAGCGACCTTCCCGTACGGCGTCTCGTGGCTGGCCTTCACGCTCGTGAAGCCGCCGCCGGGACGCGGCTGGATGAGGATGTGCTTGTATCCGGGCGCTCCCTCGTCGACGTCGATCCCGGCCATCACCCGGTACATCCAGTCGCCGATCGCGCCGTAGGCGTAGTGGTTGAACGAGTTCATCTCCGTCGTCTGGAAGGACCCGTCCGGCTTCTGGCCGTCCCAGCGCTCCCAGATCGTGGTCGCACCCTGCTTCACCGGGTAGAGCCACGACGGGTAGTCCTCGCGGTTGAGGAGCAGGTACGCCTCGTCCAGGTAGCCGTAGCGGCTGAGCACGTGGCAGAGATGCGGCGTCCCGAGGAATCCGGTGGTGAGGTGCTTCCTCCGGCGCACGTCCTCGGCGAGACGCCGCGCCGCCGTCGCCCGCATCTCCTCGGGCAGGAGGTCGAACTGCAGGGCCAGCGCGTACGCCGTCTGGGTGCCTTCCCCGACCCGGGCCGCGCCGGTCACAAACTCCCTCTGGAATGCGGCCTTGATCTTCGCGAGCTGGTCGGCGTAGCGGGCGGCGTCATCCGCCTTTCCGAGGACGACCGCGGCCCGCCTCAGGAGGTCGGTCGAGCGCGCGAAGAAGGCGGTGGCGATGAAGTCCTTGCCCGTGGTCGCTCCCGGGTAGTCGTTCGCGGCCATCCCCGCGGAGGCGAAGGCGAGCCAGTCGCCGAAATGGATGTCGCCGTCCCAGATGTAGTCGTCGCCGGCTCTCGTCTTCTGGTAGGCCACCCACTTCGTCATGCTGTCGTA
Source organism: Acidobacteriota bacterium (assembly GCA_046726955.1). Lineage (GTDB taxonomy): Bacteria > Acidobacteriota > Vicinamibacteria > Fen-336 > Fen-336 > CAVPGH01. The sequence goes on along the minus strand of JBKPBQ010000166.1, from coordinate 10,422 downwards.
CTGCGACTCGAGCACGCGCTCGTCCCCATAGGCGAGGTACAGGCTCCAGGGGATGATCGTGGCCACGTCGGCCCAGCCCGCGGCGCCCGCGGGGTCGCGCCCCCCGGACTGCGGAAGCACGTTCGGCACGACGTGGGGGATGGCGCCGCTCGGCAGCTGGTCGGCGGCCACGTCCTTCAGCCACTTCGTGAAGAAGCTCGCCACGTCCATGTTGTAGGCCGCGGTCGGGAAGAAGACCTCGGCGTCGCCCGTCCACCCGAGACGCTCGTCGCGCTGCGGGCAGTCCGTGGGGACGTCGAGGAAGTTGCCCTTCTGTCCCCAGACGATGTTGTGCTGGAGCTGGTTCACGAGCGGCTTGGACGTCTCGAACTCGCCCGTCGGAGCCATCTGGGAATGGATCACGACGCCGGTGAGGGCCTCCGGCGTGACCTCGCCCGGGAAGCCGTCCACCGCCACGTAGCGGAAGCCGAAGAACGTGAATTGCGGCTCGAAGGTCTCGACTCCTCCGCCCTTCAGCGTGTAGTGGACGGTTGCTTTGGCCTTGCGGAGGTTTGCCGTGTAGAAGTTCCCTTCCTTGTCGAGGACCTCGGCGTGGCGGAGGGTGACCGTCGTCCCCGGCGGCCCCTGCACCTTCAGCCGGACCCAGCCCACCATGTTCTGGCCGAGGTCGGCGACGACCTCGCCGCCGGGAGTCTTGAAGACCTTGACCGGCTTCAGCTCCTGGATGCGCCGCACGGGCGGCCCTGCCGGCGTGATGAGCATGTCCTTGGGGTAGTCGCCCTTCGTCACCGCCTTCCACTGCCCCTCGTCGAAGCCGGCGCTCGTCCACCCCGCCTTCTCCAGACGCGCGTCGTAGGTCTCGCCGTGGTAGATCTCGGACATCAGGATCGGCCCGGTCGAGGCCTTCCAGCGCTCGTCGGTCGTGACGATCTCCTTCCGACCGTCCTGGTAGCGGACCTCGATCTGGCACAGGAGCCCGAGCGCCTTGCCGTACAACGCGCGGCGACCTTCCCAGGCCAGCTCGCCGCGGTACCAGCCGTCGCCGAGGACGACACCCACCGCGTTGTCGCCCGTCTTCAATAAAGACGTGACGTCGTAGGTCTGGTACTGGAGCCGCTTGTTGTAGCTCGTCCACCCCGGCGTGAAGAGGTCCTCGCCGACGCGGCGGCCGTTCAGGTGCATCTCGTAGAGGCCGTGGCTCGTCACGTAGGCGCGGGCGCTGGCCACGGCGCCGCCCAGCTTGAACTCGCGCCGCAGCATCGGCGCTGGGCCCGGCTTCGATCCGTCGTCGCCGAGGTCGGGCTCGATCCAGCTCGCCTGCCAGTCGGACGGTTGCAGGAGGCCCATCTCCCAGTAGGCCGGCTCGCTCCAGGCGGAAGCTCGGCCCTTCCCGTCCCAGACGCGCACTTGCCAATACACGCGATCCCGCGAGCGCAGCGCGGGACCGCCGTACGGCACTTGCGTGGACTGGTCCGAGGCGACGCGGCCGGAGCTCCACACGAGCTCGCGGCCGGCACGAACGGCGCTTTCGCTGCGCGCGACCCGCACTTCGTAGGCCGACTGCACGACTCCGCGGCCTGGGGACTGGAGCTTCCAGGCGAGGCGAGGCTGCGGAGCATCGACGCCGATCGGATTCTCCCTGTACTCCGTCCGGAGATGCCCGACCTGGATCGTTTCGAGCGCGGCCAGGAGAAGGAGGGCGAGCATCGATGCTCAGCTTCCCGCCATCTTCTCCAGCGCCTTCACGACGGCCGCGATGTCCTCCTGCCCGTAGCCCATCCCGCGCGCCGCCTGGCAGACCTCGCGAATGGCGGCGAGGCCCGGCATCGCGACCTTGCGCGACGCCGCCTCCGCGAGCATCAGCGTCTGGTCCTTGACCAGGAGGTCGATCGAGAAGTGCTGGTCGAAGTCGCGCTTCGCGATGGCCGCGCCCTTGAACGTGTAGTAGGGCGAAGCGAAGCCGGCGCCCATGATCACGTCGAGGATCGTCTGGATGGAGAGACCGGCCTTCTGCCCGACGACGATGCCTTCACAAAGGCCCTCGAGCATGAACGAGATGACGGTGTTGCCGATGAGCTTCGTGACCGAGCCCTGGCCCATCTCGCCGCAGTAGACGGCCTTCGTGCCCATGGCCATCATCACGGGCATGAGCTCGTCGTGGACTTCCTTCGGCCCGCCCGTCATGAAGAGGAGCGTCCCTTGCGCCGCGCCGTTCCTGGAGCCGGTCATGGGCGCCTCGAGCGCGTCGCCGCCGCGCTCGCGGAGCGCCTTCTGGACGCGCAGCGTCGTGCCGGGATCGACGGTCGAGCACTCGAGGTAGCGGAAGCCGGACTTGACCGCGCCGAGGATCCCGTCCGGCGCGAACACGAGCCGCTCCACCGCGGGCGGATCGGCCACGCAGGCCACGACTACGTCCGAGGCCTCCGCGAGGTCGCGCGGCGCCTTTGCGACCTTCGCTCCGTCCGCGGCGAGCTCCTTCGCCCGCTCCGGCGTGCGATTCCACACCGTGAGCGGGAATCCCTTCTTCAAGAGATTGGCGGCCATACGGCTCCCCATGAGACCGAGGCCTGCAAAACCGACGCGAGGATTAGCCATGGATCGACTCTCCCGACTTGGATGCGTCGTGCCTAACGCTTCTTTGCGCGGAGCTTCACCGGGATCACCATCTTGAGCGCGCTCAGCGTCTCCGAGAAGGCGACGACCTTCACGTCCACGAGGCCGACCGAAGGCCCGGTCGCCCGCACGTCGTCCTCCCGGAACTCTTTACGCCCCTTCGGCCACACCACCCAGATCCCGCCCTCCGGCTTGATCTTCTCTCGAAGGGACGCCAGCCGGGCCAGCTCGCCCTTCGCGCTCATCGCCACGAAGAGGAGGTCCGACTCCTTCTTCGCGCGGCCCGTCGAGACGTCGCTCGTGCGGCCGGCGAGATCGGCCAGGAAATAGGGCTCGAACGCGCCGAGCACGCCGACTCTCGAGCCCGGCTTGACCCCCAGCTTGTCGAGGAGCGAGCGCGGATAGCGGATCTTGAGGGCCCAGGCCTCCGCGGCGGACCCGAGCCTGAACGTCGCGACACCCTCCGGCCACTCGACCCGGAGCTCGCCCCTCTTCGCGTCGACGGACTTCACGGCCTTCGTCGGGATCTTGAGCCGGAACGGCCCCCGGAAGTCGAGCTGCTCCGGCTCGAGGTGGGCCTTGCCCTCACCCCGCCGCGTGCCGAACGTCGCCTCGCACGTCGCTTCGAGCCCCATCGACGCCGGGCATTCTAATGCGAGAGGAGCCACCGAGCCCGTGAACCGCTCAGACGCGCAGGAGGAGCTTGCCTTCTGTATCGCGCGACCCGAGCGCCCGGTGCGCTTCCGCTGCGTCGGTCAACGGGAACTCCCTCGTCTCCGGTGTGCGGAGCGATCCCCTCACGAGGCCGTCGAGAAGGGCGCTCACTGCGGCCTGGGCCACGGCGGGTGGCTGCGGTGTGCGGAGCCAGAACGCACCCACCTGGATCGACTTGTCGTAGAGGTCGTCCACGTTCACCAGCTCCGGGTCGCCGCTCGCCGACCCGAAATGGACCAGGCGGCCGAACGGCGCGAGCGCTTCGACGCTCGTCTTCTGGGTGTCGCGGCCGACCGCGTCGAGGACGACGTCCACCCCGCGGCCGCCGGTGCGGTCGCGCAGGGACGGCAAGACATCGGGGCCATAAAGAAATGCGTCCTCGGCGCCGAGCGCGCGAACAATCTCGACCTTGCGCCGCGTGGAGACGGTGCCGAAGACGCGAGCGCCCGCGCGGACGGCGAGCTGGACGCACCACTGACCGACGCCGCCCGCGGCGGCGTGCACGAGAACGCTCTCCCCCGCGCGCAGCCGCGCGGCGGTGTGCAGTAGGTGATAGGCGGTGAGGCCCTGGATCGGGAAGGCCGCCGCCTGCTGCCAGGTGAGCGCTTCCGGCAGCAGCATCAGATCCGCGGCTTCGGCGACGGTCTTCTCTGCGTAGCCCGACTCGGTGATCGCGGCCACGCGGCGGTCGAGCAGTGATGGGTCGACACCGTCGCCGATCGCCTCGACGACGCCGGCCACCTCGATGCCGGGAATCCACGGGAGACCCTTCAAGGCATGGCGACCCTGGCGGCGCTCCGTGTCGGTGAAGTTCACACCCGCCATCGCCACCCGGATCCGGACCTGCCCGGGACCGGGCTGCGGCTCGGGCGCCTCCTCGACGACGAGCACTTCGGGCCCGCCGTGCCGCCTGACGACGATGGCCCTCACGAGGAGAACCTACTCGGGAGAGGAGACGCTACTCGTCTTCTGTCCGCGCCCGCTCGACGGCATCGTCGAAATCGGCCACGAACGCCGGAGCGTGGGTGGAGAGGTAATCCCGGCACCGTTGGACGTCCAGGCCTGCCTTGACGAGCTCGATCACGTCGGTCCGATCCTTGTGCCGCGGAGACTTGAGTTTCATGTAGACGAGCGGAGGGCCGTCGATCATGGAGCCCGGCTCCGCTTTCAGCTCCTCGGCGAGGAAGGCTTCGCTCGCGTCCGCGGCGATGAAATCCACGGCCACCTGGTTGACCTGGAAGGGCACGCCGGGACGGAGGGTTACGAGGCCGCCGGCGTGTCGCTCGAAAGCCTCGTCCCCGACCAGGAAGTCCACGTCCCTCGTTGCCCGTGGAAAGCCGTTGGCGCCCACGGCGAGCGCGCCGACGACCACGTGACGAACGCCGACTCGCTTCAGGGCGTCAGATGCGACCTTCATCGCGTCGATCACCTCGGGGGCGACGACACCCTGCAGGAGCGACGGATCCGGTCGGCTCATGCGCTTCCTCCGGGTTCCCGCGATCGACAGATGCGGCCGGGCGAGCACGACCCAGTATGCCACGGCCCTCATCCGTACCTCGTTCCACGGATCGGCTCATTCGTCGGCTTCCGGGCCGCGCGCGGTGTGCGGGCAGATGTCGCGGAAGGCGCACTGGCCGCAGGCCATGTACGACGGGGTGGCCGGGAACTCGCGCCTGCGGATGAGCGCGGCGGCGTCGCGGATCCGCTGCTCGGCCGCCTCCGCCTCCTCGAGCGTCGGCTTCTTGCCCGCGGCGATCCCCGACTCCAGGAAGCGCAGCTCCACCCAGTCGGGAAGGCGGCCGGTCGTGCGCAGGTGGGCCAGGGAGTAGATGTCGAGCTGGAGGCTGCCGCGCGCCCGCTCCCGCGCCTTCTTCTCGTCGTCCACCGCGCTCGTCTTGAAGTCGAGGATCGAGACCCGCCCGTCCTCCTCGACCACCAGGTCGTAGCGGCCTTGCACGCGGCAGCGGTCCACGTAAAACGCGAACTCCTGCTCGACGCCGCGAGGCTGCAGCGGATGGACGGCATCCGCGCGGTAGAAGCGGCGCAGCGCCTCCTCGCCGGTGCGCAGCCGCTCTTCCTCGTGCTCGCGCGACAGGAAACCTTCGGACACCCACGAGTCGCGGAAGGCCTGCACCAGGTCGTCCTCGGAGAACGCACGCCCCTCGAGGCGAGCGCGGAAGTGCTGCTGCACCGCCTTGTGGACGGCGCTGCCGTAGACGACGCGGTGGTGCGTGAGGAGCGGCACGCGCCAGACGTGGACGTAGCGGTACTTGAGCGGGCACGTCTCGTAGTCGTCGATCTGGCCGAACGACAACCGCAGCACCTGCTCGTCGCGCAGCGGCGGCGCCGGCGCTGACTCCCGCTCCGGCACCGCCTGGTGCCGCGCCAGCACCTCGAGCGACGGGCTCTTGCGCGCGAGCGGCGCCGGCGAGGGCAGGTCCAGCGCCTCCACCACGAAGCGCGAGACCTTGCGGGCCCGCGCCGTGCCGTAGTCGGCCGCGGAGGTCAGCACGAGCTCGTCCCGAGCGCGCGTCATCGCCACGTAGAAGAGCCGCCGCTCCTCGGCGAGGTGCGGGTCGCCGCCGGGGGGGACACCCTTCACGAGATCGAGCGGAAGCTCCAGACGCTCCACCCGCCGGCGCACCGGGAAGCGTCCCTCCGCGCATCCCACGAGGAAGACGACCGGGAACTCGAGGCCCTTGGCCTTGTGGACGGTCAGGACGTGCACCGCCTCCTCGTCGGGGTCGGCTTCGGCCACCGCGGGGTCGTCTCCGGCCTCGCGCAGGAGGTCGAGGTGGGCCACGAAGGCGGGCACGCGATCGTGCTCGGCCACGTCGCCATAGGCCTTCACGGCCTCGAAGAAGCGGGCGATGTTCTTGGCTCGCGCCTCGGCCCCCGCCGTGGCCTCGCGCGTGAGGCGCTGGAGCAGGCCCGACTGCTGGAGGAACTTGTAGAGGACCTCACCCGTGCGCAGCCGCGGCACGTCGGCCGATGCCTGCCCGAAGTCGCCGAGGAGGCGCGCCGCGGCTGCCCGCGCATCGTCGCCCACGCCCACGAGCTCCTCGTTGGTGGGCAGGCCCCGCAGGACCTCCAGCAGCGGCCGGCTCTTCCGCCGCGCGTAGTGGCTGAGGCGCAGGAGGTCCGGCATCGGCACCGCGTAGGCCTCGGACGCGAGCAGGTAGAAGAGCGAGACCGAGTCGTCGGGGTTGGCGAGGGCGCGGAGGAACGAGACGAGGAGGCGGACCTCCTCGCGCGCGTAGAGCCCGCGGCTGCCGCTGAACCGGTGCGGGATCGCCTTCACGTTCAGCGCGCGCAGGAAGGGGTCGGCGTCGCCGTTGCTGCGGACGAGGAGAGCGATGTCGCGCGGCCGGTATCCGCGCTGGATCCGCGCCTCGGCCATCGCCGCCACGGCGTCGGCCTCGGCGGAGACCGTGTCGTAGTGGAGATGAACGACCGGCGGGCCGTCCGTCCGAGGCGAGCGCAGGCGCTTGTCGATCCCCGCGATCACCTCCAGCCGCCAGGGGTTGTTGTAGGAAACGAGACGCGTCGCCGCGTCGAGGATCGTCTGGGGCGACCGGTGGTTCTCGGTGAGCACGACCTCGCGGGCGTCCGGGTAGAGCTCGCGGAAGGCGAGGAGGTTCGCGGCGGCCGCCCCGCGCCAGCGGTAGATCGCCTGGTCGTCGTCGCCGACCACGGTGATGTTGGGCGCGCCCTCGCCGGCAAGCAGCCGCAGCATCTCGAGCTGGGCGTGGTTCGTGTCCTGGAACTCGTCGACCAGGATGTAACGGTAGCGGGCACGCAGCCGGTCGAGGAGAGAGGGACGCGTGCGCAGCAGCCCTAGCGTGCGGTGGATCTGGTCGCCGAAGTCGGCGAGGCCGGCCTGCGCGAGGAGCTCCTGCGAGGCCGCGTAGAACGCCGCCAACTCGCGGTGGCGTTCCGCCTCGTCGCGCGCGACGTCGTCGGACGCGGTAGCGGCGCGCGCCTCCGCCCACGCGAGGTACTCCTCGGGCGAGACGTCCTCGTCCTTGGCCCGGCTCACGAGGCCGAGAAGGGCGTGGAGGTGGCGCGTGGGATCGCCGAGCGGCCGGAAGCGGCGCAGCGGCAGCGACCAAAGCCGCTCCCGGAGGAAGATGATCTCCTCCGGCCGCGTCAGGACCCGGAACTCCGGATTCATCCCACCCTCGAGCGCGGCCTCGCGCAGCACGCGGTCGCCGAAGGCGTGGAACGTCGAGATGAGCGTCTCCGCGTAGCCGTAAGGGATGAGCTGATCCACGCGCTCCGCCATCTCGAGCGCGGCCTTCTCGGTGAACGTCAGGGCCAGGATCTCCTCGGGCCGCGCCTGCTTGCTCGTGATGAGGTGGGCGATGCGGCGCGTGAGGACGGTGGTCTTGCCGGTGCCCGCCCCCGCTATGATGAGCAGCGGCCCGTCGCCGTGCAGCACGGCTTCGCGCTGGGCGGGCGAGAGGCCGACGAGGACGCGCTCTTCCCCGGTCGCCGGCGTGATCTCTGGCGTCGAGGTCATGCGGGGACCAGCCGCCGTTCCGCGACCGTCCCGCCGCAGAACCGCGTGAGGGCGGCCCCCGTGCCGTCCGCGATTTCCCCGAGACGCGCCGCGGAGTAGCCGCTCGGGGCGTAGGCGACGACGAGGGCCCGCGCCGTCGCGAGCGTGATCATGGTCCGCGCGGAATCCGACGTCGGGTTGCCGAAAGGACCGCGCGCGTCCACGAGCACGGGCCGGCCGTCCACGTGGACGGGGCCCTTGCGGATCCCCTCGTACTCCTCGCCGGCGAGGCCGCGCCGCAGCCGCACGGGTGGCTCCACCCGGTCGAGGTCGTAGAGCCCGAACGGTAGCTGGTAGCGCAGCGACGACAGGTTGAGCGCGTCCACGAGCGTGTTGATCCGGTACAGCGACTCGCCCTTCAGCGCGCGCCTCAGCAGGGCCTCGTTCGACGGCCGCGTCTTCGTGGGGTCGAGGCCGAGGGCCTTGTAGAGCGTGCGGGCGTCGGCGGCGCCCGGGACCTCGGCGCTCTTGCCTTCCCCGTAGCGGTCGCGCAGCTCGCGGCAGAGGCGATCGACTTCCTGGCCGAGGGCATCGTCCGTCTCGCGGACGGAGACGCCCTCCAGCACGACCAGCCCCAGCCGGACCCGGCCGCGAAGCTCCTCCGCCACCTCGAAGTCGAGCGCCATCCCTGCTGCCATCCTATGCGAGCCGGCGGCCCGCCGAGGACCGGCTCAGCGATCGACCAGGATCCGGACGATCTCGTCGATCGCGGCCACGGCCTCGCGCGACGGAGCCGTGTGGTTGTTGACGAGGACGGCGAAGGCGAGACGCTCGCCGGAGGCTGCGGCCACGTAGCCGGCGAGGCCGTTGGCCAGGCGCAGCGTGCCCGACTTGGCCAGCACCTTTCCCTGTGCGGGCGTTCCGCGCATCCGATCCTTGAGCGTCCCGTCGACGCCCATGACCGCGAGCGAGTCGCGGAAGGCCGCGGCCTGCGGGTGGCGATCCATGGCCGCAAGCAGCTCGACGAGGCCGTGCGCGTCCACGACGTCGGTGCGCGAGAGCCCGGAGCCGTCCTGGAGGCCCCACGAGTCCGCCTTCACGCCGATCCGGGCCAGGAAGTCGCGGATGGCATCGTGGCCCGCGGCGACACTCCCCTCGCCGCGCGCCTTCAGCCCCACGAGACGCAGCAGCATCTCCGTGTGGAGGTTCTGGCTTTCCTTGTTGACGACCTTGGCGAGCTCCGCTAGCGGCGGGCTGTCGTGCGCGGCGAGCGTGCGCACACCCGCGGGTAACGGCTCCGAGGTCGTCGCCACGTCGCCCATGACGTGGATGCCGCGCGCCTCGAGGACCTCGCGAAAGACGGTCGTCGCATAACGCGCGGGGTCTTCGAGCGCGGGCCGGCCCTCCCAGGAGTCGCCGATGGGGATCGTGCCCGAGAGGCGGATGCGGCTCGAGCCCAGGTCGCGCTCGAGCTTCAGCTCGGCCTTGACGCCGGCGGCCGTCGTGGTCACGGTGGAGACGACCGAGTAGTAGGCCGTGAGCGGGCTCGCTTCGAGGACGGCGGGATCGCCCGGCCGCTCGCCCGGGAGGAGGCGCAGGTCGGCCGCGTTGTCGTTGAAGGACAGGGCCGACACCTCGGCGCCGTACCACCAGACGAGGTCCTCCCAGCCCCAGTCCGTCCCGCGGCGCTCGCCGGTGAAGGCGCCCTCGTGGCCCACGAGCCGGCCTTCGATCCGGCGCACGCCGGCCGCGCGCAGCGCGTCCGCCATCTCCTCGAACGCCGCAGTGGGACGGCCGGGGGTGAGGCGGGCCGAGAGGTCCGGATCGCCGCGCCCGACGAGGTAGACGTCGCCGAGGATCCGGCCGCGGCCGTCGAGCCGTCCCGCGCTCTCCACGGTCGTGCGGAAGCGCGCGTCGGGGCCGAAGGCGTCGAGCGCGGCCGCGGAGGCCACGAGCTTGAGCGTCGAGGCGGGGCGCAGGTTCTTCTCCGCGTTCCGCGAGTAGAGGACGCGGCCGTTGCGGAGGCTCCTGACCTCGACGCCCCAGAGGGCGGACGCGAACTCCGGCCGCTCCACGACCCGGTCGATCGCGTGCGCCAGTGATTCGTCGGGCGCGCCGGCGGCGGCCTGCGCCGCGAGCAGGCCGACGAGGAGGACGCTCACGCGGCGTCGACGCCGGCCGCGACCACGCGCTGCACCTCCTCGGCGAGCGAGGCCGCCGAGTCCGCGTCGCGCCCTTCCGTGGGCACTGCGGGGTGGATCACGAGCCTCACCGTCCCCGGCGTGAGCGTCGAGATGCCGTGGGGAACCACGCGCTTCACGCCACGCAGCGAGACGGGCACGACGGGCACGCCCGCCTGGAGCGCGAGCACGAAGCTGCCGCGCTTGAACGGCCGCACGCCGGCGTCGGGGCTCCGCGTTCCCTCCGGGAAGACGGCGACGCTCGTCCCGTGGTGGATGCGCTGGGCCGCGGCCTCGAGGCTCTTGCGCGCGCGGAAGGGGTTGCCGCGGTCGATCCCGACGTGCCCGGCCACCCAGAGCGACCAGCCGAGGACCGGCACCAGGTAGAGCGAGCGCTTGTGGATGAAGCGGAAG
>JBKPBQ010000165.1:0-8883 GCA_046726955.1 Acidobacteriota bacterium | reverse complement strand
GCGGAGACCTGGATGTAGTACGTCGATGCCGGGTCGGCAAAGAAGGTGAGCGGCGAGCTGAACGGTCCGCGCTGTCCAACGAGCGAGAGATCGTTGAACGCGGAGCCCGTGTACACGGCGAGGAACGGGAAGGAGCAGCATGGTCCGAACGAGTTCAGGCTCACGCTCAAGCGACCGGGCGACGAGGGATTGACCACGTACCAGGCGCTCGCGTTGAAGCCGCCGGGGATGGGCTCGCCGGTCTGGAGCGTCGCGGCGATGAGGTCGACCGTGTCCGTGAAGGGCAGGCTGTCGATGCTGGCAGCATCCTCGAAGTTGTCGTTGAGAGGCGGAGGGACGACTGTCACGTCGACGTGGTACTGGACGGGGAAGAAGCTGAGGACCTGGATGTAGTACGAGGTCGCGGAGGTGGCGACGAACTCGAAGTTTTGGGACGCGCAGCCGATGAAACCCAGGGACTCGATCCCCCCGTTCCCGGCCGTGAAGACGTTGAAGGACGCGTTCGTCACCGCGACCCTGAGCGCCATCGTGCTCGGGACCGTGACGTGATACCACGTCGTCTGCTGCGCGCCGAAGCAGGGGATCGGCTCGTTCGGTTCGATCGTTGCCCCGTTGAGGTCGCCGCTCTGCGAGAACGGGATGGGGGTGACCTCGGTCGGACTGCCGAAGTTGTCGTTGGCGGGACCGGCAAGGGCGCTGTCCGCGCCGACGAAGGCGGAGAGCGCGACGATCGCGGCCACGCACAGAGAGCGGAACGCCGGGAGCCTGGACATGATTCCTCCTCGATTTGGGCGATGTCCGCTCGTTTCCCGCTTCGACGGACGCGGCGATGTGAGCGCGGACTCGTCGTCGCGCGGCAATGAGCACGAAAAGTGCCACGCGACGCTCTCCGCGCGGGAGTGGCCGTGAACGCTTCGATGGTCTGAAGTTGTGGTCAGCTCTGTCGAAGGCGGCAGTAGCTCGAAGCGACGTGGCGTCGCCAACCGAGTGCGCGCGAGCTGCTCACGATCTGGGCGTCGCGACCAGCTCGCACTGGTTCCGGAACCAGTACGAGCTTAGCGGCAGGAACGCTCAGCGACGGTCGAGGACGACCTTCCCGTCCTTCATGACGAGCGCGGGCCGCATGACCGTCTCGATGTCCTGGAGCGGGTCACCGGCGAGGGCGACGAGATCCGCCGCCGCGCCCTTCTGCAGCGTGCCCACGCGCCCGGCGAGACCCAGGAGGTCGGCCGCGCGGGAGGTGGCCGAGCGCAGGGCTTCCGCGGGCTTCATCCCGGTGCGAACCATGGACACGAGCTCCTGCGCGTTGGTGCCCGGCAGCTCGAACGTGTCCGAGCCCATCACGATGCTCACCGGCGTACGGAGCGCGGCCCGGAAAGCTTCGGCGTGGCGGTCCACGGTCTTGCGCAGCCTCTCCCGCGTCTCCGCCGAGGAGCCGGGGAAGATCTTGCCGTCGCGCCAGAGCTCGTAGACGAGCAGCGTCGGCACGTAGGCGACCTTCCGCTCGGCCATCGTGCGGAATGTGGCCTCCGTCAGGTACAGGCCGTGCTCGATCGAGTCGATGCCGGCCTCCACCGCCCGCCGCGCGTTCTCGTCGGAGTACGTGTGAGCGGCCGCCTTCACTCCCGCCGCGTGCGCCTCCTCCACCAGCGCGCGCAGCTCCTCGTCGGTGTAGACGCGGGCGCCGGAGAGCACCTCGCCCGTCGCCGCCTTCTTCTCGAAGCTCTCCATGTACACCTTGATCACGTCGGCGCCCTGCCGCACGAGCTTGCGCACCTGGCGGCGCACGTCGGCGGGGCCGTCCGCTTCGTAGGAGATCGCGGGCAGGACGGCGAGGGGCGAGTAGCCCACGAGGCCGTACGCGCCGGTCGACGTCACCGGCTGGATCGCGGCGAGGATGCGCGGGCCGGGCACGAGCCCCTTGGCCACGGCGTCGCGGACGGCGATGTCGGCGAGGCCCGCTCCCTCGTTCCCGAGGTCGCGCACGGTCGTGATCCCCGCCTCCAGGGTGAGACGCGCGTTGACGGTGGCGTGGATCGCCCGGAGCTCGGGGGTCTCGCGGAGGATCTGCTCGTCGTAGCCGCCCGGGTGTAGCGCAATGTGCGTGTGAGCGTCGATCAGGCCGGGGACGACGGTGAAGGCGGCCAGGTCGAGGACGGTCGCGCCCGCGGGCGCTTCCACGCCGGGCCCCGCCTCCACGATCGTTCCTTCCCGCACGACGAGGGCGATGCCGGGGCGCACCGTACCCGTCGCGCTGTCGAAAAGCCTTCCGCACTTCACGTACGTCGCGGCCGCGTCGGCCGCGGCCGCGAGCCGCGCTGCGGCGAGCAGGACGACTACTGCACCGAGTCGAAGGGACGAGTGCCTCATGAGAAGGAAAGGCGGCGGGGCCTAGCTATCCTCCCGCGCGGGCACGCGTGCCAGGGGGAGCGTGCGTCCCAGCACGGGGGCGATGATGCGCAGCTCGCCCATGAGCGTGTCGAACTGCTCCGGGTAGAGGCTCTGCGCCCCGTCGGAGAGCGCCTTGTCCGGGTTGTTGTGGACCTCGATGAGGAGCCCGTCGGCGCCGGCCGCGATCGCGGCCCGGGCCATGGGGATCACCTTGTCGCGCCGCCCGGTGCCGTGGCTGGGGTCGACCACGATCGGCAGATGGCTGCGCTTCTTGACCACCGGGATGGCGGAGATGTCGAGCGTGTTGCGGGTCGCGTTCTCGAACGTCCGGATCCCGCGCTCGCAGAGGATGACCTGGCCGTTGCCGCCGGCGAGGATGTACTCCGCGGAGAGCAGCCACTCCTCGATCGTCGAGCTCAGGCCGCGCTTGAGGAGCACCGGCTTCCTGACCTTGCCGAGCTCCTTCAGGAGGTCGAAGTTCTGCACGTTGCGCGCGCCCACCTGCAGGCAGTCCACGTAGCGCATCATCATCTCGATCGCGCGCAGGTCCATGACCTCGCTGATGACGGCGAGGCCGTTCTCGTCAGCGGCCTCGCGCATCCAGCGCAGGGCCTCCTCGCCGTGGCCCTGGAACGAGTAGGGCGACGTCCGGGGCTTGAAGGCGCCTCCGCGCAGGATCCGGGCTCCCGAGGCCGCGACGTCGCGGGCCACGATGCCGACCTGCTCGCGGGTCTCCACCGAGCAGGGTCCGGCCATCGCGATGACCTCCGGCCCGCCCACGAGGACGCCGGCGACGTCCACCACCGTGTCCTCGGGCTTGAAGGTCCGGCCCACGAGCTTGTAGGGCTCCGAGATCTTCACGACCTCGCGCACGCCCGGGATGAGCTCGAGCTGCTGCGGGTCGAGCGGCCGGCGGGGCACCCCCACCGCGCCCAGCACGGTGAAGTTGACGCCCGTGGACCGGTGGACGTCGTAGCCCACCTCAACGAGGGTCTCGATGACCTTCTGGACCTGCTCTTCCGTCGCGGAGTGCTCCATCACGATCACCATGGCGTCCTCATTCCCCTTTCGGTTCCCCGTCCTCGTCCGCGGCCAGACGCTCCAGGCGCCGGCTCTCGTCGATGATCCGCTCGAAGACGCGCTTGACGCCCCCCGCGTCCAGGGGTCCCGGGTTCTCGCGCGTGATCCGCTCGAGGATCCAGGCTTCGCGTTCCGGGGAGTAGACGGGCAGCCCCAGCGCGCGCTTGACCTTGCCGATCTCCACCGCGCAGGCGGAGCGGCTGTTGACGAGGCGGAGGAGCTGCTCGTCGATCACGTCGATGCGCTTGCGCAGGCCGTCGATCTCGGCCTCGCTGCGCGGAGCGCCAGCGGCGCCCTTCTTCAACGCGCGTTCTTCAGCCATCGCACCTGCGCCCCGAGGTCGCCCTCCGGGCTCTCCTCCAGGAAGCGCACGAGCGCGCTCCCCACCACCACCCCGTCCGCGACTTCTCCCGCCGCCTTGAACTGGTCGGGTGTCGAGATGCCGAACCCGATCGCGACCGGCTCCTCTGTGTGCCGCTTCAGCCGCTCGACGAGCGGCCGCGCGTCCTCCGAAAGCGACTGGCGCTCCCCCGTCACGCCCATACGGCTGATCGCGTACACGAACCCGCGCGAGGCCTCCGCCACGCGGCGCAGCCTCTCGTCCGGGCTCGTGGGCGCGGCCAGGAACACGGTGTCGAGCTCCGCCTTCCGCGCTGCGGGGAGCCATCCGTCGGCCTCCTCGGGGGGCAGGTCGGTCACGAGGACGCCGTCGAGGCCGGCCGCGCGTCCTTCGCTCGCCAGCCGATCGACGCCGTACTGGAGGATCGGGTTCAGGTAGCTGAAGAGGAGCAGCGGGATCTCGGTCTTCTTGCGGATCGCGCGCACCGCGTCCAGCACGCGGGCGAGGGTCGTCCCCCGCCGCAGCGCGCGCTCGCTCGCGCGCTGGATCACGGGACCGTCGGCGAGAGGATCGGAGAAGGGGACGCCGAGCTCCAGCACGTCCACTCCCGCGGCGTCGAGCTCCTCGGCGGCGCGGACCGTGCGCTCGAGCGAAGGGTCTCCGGCGGTGAGATAGGCGACGAACGCCGTCCGCCGTTCCTTCCGGCTGCGCGCGAACCGCTCCCCGATGCGTGTCACTCCATACCCCCCCTCCCCGGCCCTGCGGTCCGCTGGGGGACGACCGCGTCCACCTCGATCTCCACGAGCATCTCGCGGTCGATGAGCCGACTCACCTCGACCATGGTCGCGGCGGGGCGCACGTCCTTGAAGAGCTCGCCGTGGGCGCGGCCGATCGCCTCCCACTGCGAGATGTCGGTCACGAACATTCGCGTGCGGACGACGTCGCGGAGGGAGGCCCCTGCCTTCGCGAGGGCCTTCTCGACGTTCTTGAAGGCCTGGACGGTCTGGGCGTAGGCGTCGCCCTTGCCCACGATCGTCCCGTCGTCGCCGGTGGCGGTCGTCCCCGCCACGTGCACGGCGTCTCCGACGCGCACCGCGCGTGAGTAGCCGACGATCGGCTCCCACGGGCTGTTCCCGGAAATGTTCGTCCGCTTCACAAGAGCTCCAGGTCCTTGTCCCCCCGGCCGCTCAGGTTGACGATCACGCGCTGGCCCCGAAGCCCGTGGGCTTCCCGGACGAGCCAGGCGAGGGCATGCGAAGACTCGAGCGCGGGCAGGATCCCTTCCGTCTCGCCGAGGAGGTGGAAGGCGGCGAGGGCTTCCTCGTCCCTCACCGACGCGTACTCGACGCGCTTCTCGTCGCGCAGCAGCGCGTGCTCCGGCCCCACCGCCGGATAGTCGAGGCCGGCGGAGACGGAGTGCGTCGGGAGAACATTGCCCGCTTCGTCCTGCAGCAGATAAGTCCGCGTGCCCTGGAGGACGCCGACACAAGCGCCCTCGCCGAGGAAGCGCGCCGCGTGGTCGCCCGGCTTCTCCGAGCGGCCGCCCGCTTCCACCCCGACCATGCGCACGCCGTCGTCCTCGAGGAAGGCGAAGAAGAGGCCGATCGCGTTCGAGCCTCCGCCCACGCTCGCGACGAGGAGGTCGGGAAGCGCTTTTTCCGCGCCGAGGAGCTGCGCGCGCGCCTCCTCGCCGATCACGGACTGGAAGTCGCGGACCATCTGCGGGTAGGGGTGCGCGC
The DNA here is from genome assembly GCA_046726955.1 of Acidobacteriota bacterium. GTDB lineage: Bacteria > Acidobacteriota > Vicinamibacteria > Fen-336 > Fen-336 > CAVPGH01. The sequence goes on along the minus strand of JBKPBQ010000165.1, from coordinate 3,333 downwards.
CGAGGACGGACCCCAGGAGGTAGTGCGTCGTGCGCACGTTCGTGACCCAGTCGCGCATCGCCTCGTTGATCGCGTCCTTGAGCGTCCGCGATCCCGACTCGACGCTGCGCACCTCCGCCCCGAGGAGGCGCATCCGCCTCACGTTGGGCGCCTGGCGCGCCATGTCGTCGGTGCCCATGTAGACGACGCACTCCAGCCCGAGGAGCGCGCAGATCGTGGCCGTGGCGACGCCGTGCTGGCCCGCGCCCGTCTCCGCCACTACGCGCTTCTTGGCCATCCGCTTCACGAGCAGCCCCTGGCCGATCGCGTTGTTGATCTTGTGGGCGCCGGTGTGGCAGAGGTCCTCGCGCTTGAGGTAGACGCGGCAGCCGAGCTTCTCGGAGAGCCTCTCCGCCCGGCCGAGCGGTGTCGGCCGACCGACGTAGTCGCGGAGGAGTGCCGCGAGCTCGGCGCGGAACGCGGGATCGCGCCTGGCATCCGCGTACGCGGCCTCGAGTTCCCGGAGCGGCTCCATGAGCGTCTCCGGCACAAAGCGGCCGCCGTAGGGCCCGAAGTGGCCGCTCGCGTCCGGCCACACGCCGAGGTGGCGGACAGCGCTCATGCCTCGGTGCTCCGCACCGCGTCCACGAACGCACGCACCCGGGCCGGATCCTTCCGGCCCGGGACGGCCTCCACGCCACTCGAGACATCGACTCCGTCGGGACGTACCGCCTCGAGCGCGGCCTTGACGTTTTCCGGGCGGAGACCCCCCGCGAGCACCACGAAGCCCGCCCGGCGGCGCACCTCGCGAACGAGCGACCAGTCGAAGACCTCCCCGGTGCCTCCGACGAGGCCCGCGCGGTCCGTGTCGAGAAGCAGGCCGGAGGCTCGTCCCTCGTACTGGAGCGCCGTGTGCGGCGCGAAGTCGCGGCCGACGCGCACCGCCTTCAGGACGCGCCGGGGCAGGTCGGCGAGCGCCTCCGGCGGCTCGCTGCCGTGGAGCTGCAGGAGGTCGAGCCCCGCCTCGTCCACGGCGCGCGCGAGCTCCTCGCGCGACGCGTCCACGAAGACGCCCACCCTCACCACGGACGGCGGAAGCGCCTCCGCGATCCGGCGGGCGTTCCTGGTGTCGACGTGCCGGGGGCTGCCCGGCCAGAGGACGAAGCCCACGGCGTCCGCGCCCGCCTCGGCGGCGACGCGCGCATCCTCCTCCGAGGTGATCCCGCAGATCTTGACGAAGACCCGCTTCATTGCGCCCCCGCGATCAGGTCCTTGAGCGCGGCCCCGGGATCCGGCGCGGCCATGAGGTGCTCGCCGACCAGGAACGCGTCGTAGCCGGCGTCGCGCAGCCGGCGCACGTCGGCGCCCTCGTGGATGCCGCTCTCCGCCACGGCCACCACCTCGTCCGGGATGTCTCCCGCCAGCGACAGAGCGGTCTCGAGGCGGACCTCCAGCGTCTTCAGGTCGCGGTTGTTGACGCCCACGAGCCTCGCCTCCGCGTCGAGCGCCCGGTCGAGCTCGCGCCGGTCGTGCACCTCCACCAGCGGCTCCACCCGGGCCGCCCGCGCCTCCGCGAGGAGCGACCGCAGCGCGCGCTCGTCGAGAGCGGCGGCGATGAGCAGTATCGCGTCCGCGCCCGCGGCGCGGGCTTCCCAGACCTGGTAGGCGTCGACGACGAAGTCCTTGCGGAGCGCAGGCAGGTTCCGGGTGGCGATCCGCGCCGCCTCGAGGTCCTCCAGGGAGCCGCCGAAGTAGTCCTGCTCGGTGAGGACGGAGAGCGCGACCGCCCCCGCGGACTCGTAGGCGCGGGCGGCCGCGTCGGGAGCGAGATCGGACCGGATGGCGCCCCGCGACGGCGACCGTCGCTTGAACTCCGCGATCACGTTCACGCCCGGCCGGGACAGGGTGTCCGCGAACGGTCGCCGCGCGGGGGCGCTCCGCGCGATCACGTCCTCGATCGGTCGCGCCCGGCGGCGCTCCTCCACCCGCTCACGTGTCTTCGCCACGATCTCGTCGAGGACGCTCACGCCAGCACCTCCCGCACGCGCTCCAGAACACGCGCGGCCCGCCCCTCGTCGAGCGCCGCTGCGGCCAGCTCCGCGCCCTCACGGAGGCTCGGAGCCCGGCCCGCCACCACCAGGGCTGCCGCGGCGTTGAGCACGACGATGTCGCGGCATGGACCCTTCTCCCCGGAGAGGATCGTCTTCGTGAGGGCGGCGTTGGACCGCGGGTCGCCGCCCCGCACCGCTTCCAGGGGAGCCGGAGCGAGGCCCGCGTCCTCCGGCGAGACGGTAAAGCCTCGGAGCGTCTCCCCGTCGACCTCGACGACCGAGGTCGGCGCCGCGAGCGACAGCTCGTCGAGACCCGATCCGTGCACCACCCAGGCCCGCCTGGTGCCCAGGCGCTGCAGGCAGCGGGCGACGAATCCAGTGAGATCCGCGCGCGGGACGCCGACGACCTGGGCCTGCGGGCGCGCGGGGTTCGTGAGCGGACCGAGGACGTTGAACGCGGTGCGGACGCCCAACTCCTTGCGCGGTCCCACCGCGTGGCGCGTCGAGGCGTGGAACTTCGGAGCGAACAGGAACGTCCACCCGGTCTCGTCGAGCGCTCTCTGCACGACGGGGAGCGGCGCGTCGATCCGCACGCCGAGCGCCTCCAACACGTCGGCGCTGCCGCAGGTCCCGCTCGCGGAGCGGTTGCCGTGCTTGGCCACGGGCACCCCGCAGGCCGCGACCACGAAGGAGGCCACCGTGGAGATGTTGAACGTGCCCGCGCCGTCCCCGCCCGTTCCGCACGTGTCCACCGCTCCCGAGGAGACGAGCGGCACCGCCCGCGCGCGCATGGTGCGGGCGAAGCCGACGACCTCGTCCTCCGTCTCCCCGCGCACGGCGAGGCCGGCGAGGAGAGCCCCGATCTGCGCGGAGGTCGCCTCCCCGTCCATGATCGCGCCCATGGCCGCGCCCGCTTCCTCCTCGCTCAGCCGGCCGCCGAGGGCGACCTTGATCACGTGCTTCTTGATGCTGGCCCGCGCCCCGAGGCCGAGGAAGTTGCGGAGGAGGTCCTTGCCCGCTGAGGTGAGGATGCTCTCGGGGTGGAACTGCACGCCCTCGAGCGGGCGCTCCTTGTGGCGCAGCCCCATCACCACTCCGCCGTCCGTCCACGCGGAGACTTCGAGACAGTCCGGGATCGCCTCGGGCGCCACGACCAGCGAATGGTAGCGCGTGGCCGTGAACGGGTCGGGGAGGCCCGCGAAGAGCGTGCGGCCGTCGTGCCGGATCTCCGACGTCTTGCCGTGCATGAGCTTCGGCGCGCGGACGACGCGGCCTCCGAAGGCCTGGCCGAGCGCCTGGTGGC
>JBKPBQ010000164.1:0-9027 GCA_046726955.1 Acidobacteriota bacterium | reverse complement strand
CCTTGGGCTCCGCCGGCTCCGTGGCTGAGCCGGGCGTTCCCGCCGGCGATCCGGGATTCGCCGGAATCACGGGCGCGAAGGGCCCCAGCGGCGACAGCGGGTTGACCGGCACGAATCCAGGTACGGTCGGAGCCATCGTCCTCGGGGCCCCCGGAGCGTTCTGGATCGGCGTCGCCCCGGGCACGGCAGGCGCAGCTCCCGGTGTTCCCGCGGGCTGCATCCCGGGGAGCAGTGGCAGGAGCGGGTTCGTCGCCCCGGTCTGAGGAGCGCCATTCGCGGGAGCCGCGCCCGGAGGCACCCCCGCCGGGTTCACGCCGGGAAGTCCTTCGAGGTTCGGCGCACCGGGCGCGGGAGTCGCCGGCTCGGGCTCCTCGTCCGCCTCCTCCTCGACCTCTTCGACTCCGTCGGGGCTCGACATCGGAGGCGGGACGCCGCTCCGCGGCTTGAAGGCCGTCGCGGCGGCCGCCGACGCGGACCCGCCGGACGAGCTGGCGACGGACGACGCCTGTCCCGTCATGAGCAGCGTCTGCACGCCCGTCCCCGCGCTGTCTCCGAGGAGCGCGTAGTTGAGACCCTGGCCCTCCAGCAGGTCGTGGACAGCCTCCGCCGGTGAGCGGCCCAGGAGGGAGACCGTGACGAGCTGGCGCGGGGCCGGCCCCTCGTAGACCACCTTCATTCCCGTCTGCCGGGCGAGGCGGTCGAGCACGTCGGCAAGTGGTGCCGCGTTGGCGGTGACGTCCACCCGTCCGGCGGCCAAATGCACCGTCACCTCGGCGCACACGGAGGGGGCGAAGGCGACAGCGAGGACGAGACCGAAGACGACGCGCATCGAACCCAGTCTACGCCCCGCGCCCCCAGGCGTCCAGGGTCAGACGAAGTAGAAGGCGATCGCGAGGATCGCGTAGATGGCGAGGAGCTGGAAACCCTCGAACCAGTTGGTCTTACCGTCGTGGATGAGCAGGGCGACCGCCCCCGTGGAGAGCATGACCGCCACCACCTCGAGGACGGTGAACTCGAGGCCGAGGGGCATCCCCATGAAATGTCCGGCGATCACCAGGACCGGCGCCACGAAGAGGGCGATCTGCATGGACGAGCCCATGGCGATGCCGAGGGAGAGGTCCATCTTGTTCTTCATGGCGACCGTCACCGCCGTGGAGTGCTCGGCGGCGTTGCCCACGATCGCCACCACCACGACGCCCATGAAGACCTTGCCCAGCCCCAGAGCCTCGCCCGCTTCGGCGACTGCGTGCACGAGGAACTCGGCGACGAAGCCCACGAGCACGGCCGAGACGAGGAGGACGACGAGGCTGCGCGTCACCGACCACGGCTGCTCCACGTCGTCGTCGGGGTCGCCCGGGCCCGCGGCCGGCGCGAAGTGGCGCTCGTGCGTCTTCAGCGAGAAGAGGAGGCTGGCCGCGTAGGTGAGGATCAGGATGTAGGAGATGTCGAGGCTGATCGACTCGAGGTGCTCGGGCTGGTTGTGGTGGGTCACGAGCGCGTAGATCGCGGGGATCACGAGCGAGACCACCGACAGCACCATCATGCTGCTCGAGCTCTCGGCGGTGAGCCGGTTGAACACGAGCTCCTTGCGCTTCCAGCCCCCGAGGAGCATCGCCAGGCCCAGGACCATGAGCATGTTGCCGATGATCGAGCCGGTGAGCGAGGCCTTGACGATCTCCTTCTCTCCCGCGCGCAGAGCCATGAAGGCGAGGATCAGCTCGGCGGCGTTGCCGAACGAGGCGTTCAGCAGTCCCCCAACGCTCGGCCCCGTGTGGTGCGTGAGGTGCTCGGTCGCCTCGCCCATGAGGCCGGCGAGGGGAAGCACGGCGACGCACGACACGACGAAGACCCAGGTGGGGGAGGCGTGCGTCCACGCGAGGTAGAAGCTCACGGGCACGAAGACGAGAAGGAGCCGGAGGATGTTGTGGCCCGCGAAGAAGGCGCGGGCGCCCGTCACCTCAGCGCGAGGCAACGCGCGGGGACCCTTCGGCGTCGATGAGGGCGAGGCGCTCGGTGCGCGCGGCCTCGAAGGCGCTGCGGTCGTCCGCGGCCACCGGCTCGGCCGGCGGCGACTGGATGCGAAGCGGGTCCACGAACTCGCCGTTGCGCGTCATGCGGTAGTCGAGATGGGGACCGGTGGCGAGCCCGGTCATCCCCACGGCGCCGATGCGCGCTCCCTGCTCGACACGCTGCCCTGCTCGCACGTCGATGCGCGAGAGGTGCCCGTAGAGCGACTCGTAGCCGTTGGGATGGTGGAGGCGGACGGCCTTTCCGTAGCCGCCGAGCCAGCCCGCGGAGACGACGACGCCGTTGCCCGACGCGAGCACCGGGGTGCCGACCGGCGCCGCGTAGTCGACACCGTAGTGCGGTCGCGTGACGTTCAGGATCGGGTGGAAGCGGGCGCGGCTGAAGCCGGAGCTGATTCGCGAGAACTTGAGCGGGGAGCGCAGGAAGGCCTTGCGGAGCGGCGTGCCGTCCGGCGTGTAGTATCCCGAGGAGCGCTCGCCGTCGAACCGGACGGCCAGCAGGCGCCGCCCGCCGCGCGTGAACTCCGCGGCGAGGATCTTCCCGTAGCGCGCGAACGCGCCCTCCACGTAGAGCTTCTCCACCGCCAGCCGGTACGAGTCGCCGCGCTGGATCTCGGTGTTGAAATCGACGTCCCACGCGAAGATGTCGGCGAGGTCGAGCGCGAGCTGGTCCTCCTCGCCGGAGTCGGTGACGGAGGCGAAGAGGCTGGAGTCGATCGTGCCCTCGACGACTGAGACCCTCGTGTCGTACTCGCGGGTGAGGACGACGGCACGCAGCGCCTCACCCTCGCGTGAGACCCGCAGCGTGCGCACGTGGTCGATGCGGTAGGTGAAGGACCGCAACTCTCCCGTGAGCGTGGTGGCGAGGCCGTAGGGCTGCCCGACCACGAGGTGCGCGAGGTCGTAGGCGGGACGCGCCGCCTCCACGAGGGCGTGGACGCCGGACGGGGAGAGGCGTCCGGAAAGCGTCGCCGCGAGCGTCGTGGCCCGGGAGACCGTTCCCCGCAGGACGCTCAGCGGCTCGCCGCGCAGGACGGGCGCGGTGTCGAGCCAGTGGGGGATGGAGGTCGGAAGCAGGACCAGGGTGAGGGCAAATGCGGCGCTGGGAAGCTTCATCGACCAGGCGCCAGTATACGGACCAGGCTCGGCGGGTCAAGGACTTGTGATAACGTAAGCTACTGGAATCCTGACGTTTCCCCGGAGAGACGAATGAGCTCGAGCGCCCTCGCCGACGCCCGCATCCACGACACCGCGCTGCACGGGGTCCGCGAGAAGGTGCTGTCGGGGCGCCGCCTGGACTTCGCGGACGGCGTCGCTCTCTACCGGTCCCACGACCTCCTGGCCATCGGGGCCCTCGCCAACCACGTCCGCGAGCAGCGGCACGGCGACAAGGCCTACTTCGTCTGGAACACGCACATCAACCACACGAACGTCTGCGTGGCGACGTGCGACTTCTGCGCGTTCGCGGCGAAGAAGGGCGAAGACCGGGCCTACACGATGAGCCTGGACCAGATCTTCGCGAACGTTTCCGCGCTGCCGACGCCCGTGCGCGAGGTGCACATCGTGGGCGGGCTGCACCCCGATCTCCCGTGGTCGTACTTCCTCGACATGATGCGCGGCATCAAGAAGGCGCGCCCCGACATCCACATCAAGGCGTTCACCGCGGTCGAGATCTTCTTCTTCCACCGGCTCTACCGCATGAGCGTCGAGCGCGTGCTCGCGGAGCTGAAGGAATCCGGCCTCGACTCGCTGCCCGGGGGCGGGGCGGAGATCTTCGCCAAGGAGACGCGCGACAAGATCATCCAGGGGAAGGCCGACGCCGCACAGTGGCTGGACGTGATGCGGGAAGCCCACCGACAGGGCATCCCCACGAACGCGACGATGCTCTACGGCCACATCGAGAGCGTCGAGGACCGCGTGGACCATCTGCTGCGGCTGCGGGCGCTCCAGGACGAGACGGGCGGCTTCGTCACGTACATCCCGCTCGCCTTCCAGCCCTGGGAGGCGCCGGCGATGAAGCTGCCGGAGACCACGGGGTTCGAGGACCTGAAGGCGATCGCGGTGGGGCGGCTCCTCCTCGACAACTTCCCGCACATCAAGTCGTACTGGATCATGATCGGCCCGCGCCTCGCGCAGGTGGGCCTCTCCTTCGGCGCGGACGACCTCGACGGCACCGTCACCGAGGAGAAGATCGCCCACGACGCGGGAGCGCAGACCGCGCAGTCCCTGACGGTGCACGAGCTCTGCCGGCTCATACGCGAGGCGGGCCGCCGCCCCGTCGAGCGCGATACGGTCTTCAACGTGGTGAAGGAGTGGCAGTAGCCATACCACGGGGCGAAGTCGCGGACACCCGAGGCCCCGCGGTGTCGCCGCTTCGTCTGGGCGCCGTTTCGTACCTGAACGTCGCGCCGATCATCTGGGGTCTCGAGGCCGACCCGCACTTCCAGCTCGCCGCGGAGGTCCCCTCGCGAGTGGCGGAGCTTTTGCACGCGGGCGAGATCGACCTCGGCACCATCCCTTCCATCGAGTACGCCTTCGGGAGCTACGCGATCGTGCCCGGCATCGCCATCGCGAGCCGCGGCAAGGTGCGCTCGGTCAGCCTGTACCACCTCGGACCGCTCGACCGCGTGAAGCGGGTGGCCCTCGACGCTTCGAGCCGGACGAGCGTCGCTCTCGCCAGGATCCTGCTCCGCGAGCGGCTGGGTCGCGATCCCGAGTACGTGTCGATGGCGCCGTCGCTCGACTCGATGCTCGAGTCCGCGGACGCCGCGCTCCTCATCGGCGATCCGGCCCTCTACTGCTCCAGCAACCTGCCGCGCCTCGACCTCGGCGAGGAGTGGACGCGCACGACCGGCCTGCCCTTCGTCTATGCCTTTTGGGCGGGGAGGGTCGGAGTCGTGAGGCCGGCGGAGGTCGAGCGTCTCCAGCGCTCGCTGCGTCTCGGGCTGGCGTCGATCCGCGAGATCGCCGCCGGCTACAATGGAGGAGAGTCGGAGCGCGTTGCGGTGAACGAGTCCTATCTGCGCGACAATATCGTCTTCACGCTCGGCGAGGAAGAGGTCGCGGGCCTCCGCGAGTTCTACCGGCGCGCCCACGCCCTCTCCCTGATCGCGCGCGTGCCGGAGCTGCGGTTCCATGCCCAGGATTGAGGCGATCCGATCGAAGGTGAGCGCGGGGGAGAGGCTCTCCCGCGAGGAGGGCGTCTTCCTCCTGCGCGACGCCGACCTGCTCGAGCTCGGGATGCTCGCCGACGGCGTTCGCTGGCGGCTCCACCCGGAGCCGACCGTCACCTACATCATCGACCGCAACATCAACTACACGAACGTCTGCTCCGCGCAGTGCGCCTTCTGCGCCTTCTACCGCGACCTCCCGTCGAGCGAGGGCTACGTCCTCACCAAGGCCGAGCTCGCGCAGAAGATCGAGGAGACGATCGCCCTCGGCGGCCGGCAGATCCTCCTGCAGGGCGGCCTGCATCCCGACCTCGGGATCGAGTACTACGAGGAGCTCTTCCGCTGGATGAAGGCGACGTACCCGATCTGGATCCACGGGCTGTCGCCGGCGGAGGTGAAGCACATCGAGCGCGTGTCCACCCTCACGACCGAGGAGGCGCTCCGGCGACTCATGGCGGCCGGGCTCGACTCCATCCCGGGCGGGGGAGCGGAGGTCCTTTCCGACCGCGTGCGGAAGGTCATCGGCATCGCCAAGGGCTCGACCGGAGACTGGCTGCAGGTGATGGAGACCGCGCACCGCCTCGGCATGAAGACCACGGCCACCATGATGTTCGGCCACGTGGAGACGCTCGAGGAGCGGATCGACCACCTGCTACACCTGCGCGAGCTGCAGGACCGGACGGGCGGCTTCACCGCCTTCATCGGCTGGACGTTCCAGCCCGCGAACACCGCGATCGGCGGCGACGAGGTGACCTCGTTCCAGTACCTGCGCACCCTTGCGGTGGCCCGCGTGATGCTAGACAACTTCCCGAACGTGCAGGCCTCCTGGGTCACGCAGGGCGGGAAGATCGGCCAGGTCTCGCTGCGCTTCGGCGCGAACGACTTCGGCAGCCTGATGATCGAGGAGAACGTGGTGTCCGCCGCGGGCGCCCACTTCCGGCTCACCGAGGCCGAGATCGCCCGCAGCATCCAGGACGCCGGCTTCGTCCCCAAGCGCCGGACGATGCGCTACGAGATCGTGGGCGACCCGTACTGCTGGGGCCAGGAGCCGTCGGCCCAGCCCGCTTCCGCCGCCGCCTCTTGACCGCGGGCGGAGGGCCGGTCGCGCGTCTCCGGTCGTACGGCCGGATGATCCGTTTCTCGCACTCCGTCTTCGCCCTTCCGTTTGCTTTGACGGCCGCCGTCCTCGCTGGCCGCGACGGGATCACCGCGCGGCAGGTCTTCTGGATCGTGGTGGCGATGGTGGGCGCGCGCAGCGCGGCCATGGGCATGAACCGCCTCGCCGACCAGGACTACGACGCCCGGAACCCCCGGACGGCCGCGCGCGAGCTGCCCCGCGGCGTGCTGTCGCGCGGCGAGGTCTGGCTGTTCGTGGCGCTCTCCGCGATCGTCCTCGTCCTCGCCTCGGCCATGCTCAACCCCGTCTGCCTCGCCCTGTCGCCGATCGCTCTCGCCATCGTCTTCGGCTACTCCTACACGAAGCGCTTCACTGCGCTCTCCCATCTCGCGCTCGGGCTCGCCCTCGCCGTCGCTCCCGTGGGCGCCTGGATCGCGATCCGGGGAACGATCGGCTGGCCACCGCTCGTGCTGGGGATGGCGGTGCTGCTCTGGGTTGCGGGGTTCGACGCGATCTACGCCTGCCAGGACGTGGAGGTGGACCGCCGGGAGGGCCTGCACTCCCTTCCGGCGCGCCTGGGCGTGCCCGGGGCGCTCGTCGTCTCGAAGCTCTTCCACGCCGCGGCCGTGGGCCTGCTCGTTCTGCTCTACTTCCTGGTGCCGCTCCACCCGCTGTACCTGGCCGGCGTGGTGGCGGTGGCCGGGCTCCTCGCCTTCGAGCACTCGCTCGTGCGCGCGGACGACCTCTCGCGCGTGATGCAGGCCTTCAACCTCAACGGTTGGGTGAGCCTCGGCTATTTCGGATGCACGCTCCTGGCCGTGCTCCTCGCTTGAAGTAGAATCGCGTTGCGAATGGACGCCGTCGTGGCGGAAGGCCATCCCCGCTCGCCGACGCCGGGCGCGCCCGAGAAGACGGCGGTGCGCGCGATGTTCGACCGGATCGCGCCCCGCTACGACCTGCTGAACCGCGTGCTCTCGGCGGGGACGGACGTGCGCTGGAGACGCCGCGCGGTGGACGAGCTGGAGCTGCAGGGGCGAGGACGCGTGCTGGACTTGTGCACGGGCACGGCCGATCTGCTCCTGGAAGCGCTCGGCCGCAGAGCCGATCTGCGGGGCGTGGGCGCCGATCTCTCCGAGGGGATGCTGCTTCGCGGCCGGCGGAAGCTCGCGCGGAAGGGCTTGTCGTCGCGTACCGGCCTCGTGGCCGCGGACGGCGAGGCACTGCCGTTTGCGTCCGGCTCGTTCGGGGGCGCGCTCGTGGCCTTCGGGATCCGGAACATCGGGGACCGCGAAAGAGCGCTCCGCGAGCTTCACCGCGTGCTGCGTCCCGGAGGCCGAGTCGTCATCCTGGAGTTCTCGATGCCGTCGGGCCTCCTCGGCTGCGCGTATCGCTTCTACTTTCGGCACGTGCTGCCGCGCGTGGGCGCGTGGATCAGCGGCGATTCCGAGGCCTACAGCTACCTGCCGGCGTCCGTTGCGGTCTTCCCGGAGCCTCCGGCGTTCGGAGCGATGCTCGAGGGGGCGGGATTCACCGGCGTGCGCTGGACAGCGCTCACGGCCGGGATCGCGCACCTCTTCCGCGCGGACAAGCCCGTGGCCGCATGAGCCGACTCCGCCCCGCATGAGCCGTCTCGGTCCCGCGCTCAAGAAGGCGGCCGGGCACCTGCTGCCGCACCGCGAGAGCGTGCGCGAGGCCTGGATCCTCGCCATCGTGCAGTCGGGCGCCGCGTCCGAGGACCAGGCCCGCGCCTTTTGCACGCGGTCGCTCGACTCGTTGTTCGACCGGCTGGGTCGCAGCGACGTCGAAGGGCTGCTGGCCGAGGAAGCACGATCCGCGACGGAAGCCGCGCGGGCGGGACGGAGCTCGCACCTGAGCGCGCTCGCCATCCGAATGCTCGACCGCTGCTTCGTGCCTCACCTGGTCGCTGCCTGCGCCGACCGCGAGTCGCTCGCGGAGTGCCTGGTCGCCCTCGACGAGCTGGGCGCCCGGCGGCTGGAGGCGCTGCTGCACGCGCAGGAGGAGGAGTCGGCGCGGCGGCTGGTCGAGGCCCAGGAGCAGGCGGCGCGGGCGGGGGAGCGGGCGAAGGAGGTCACGCGCGCCAACGAAGCCCTCCGGCGGTCCGAGCGGCAGAGCCAGCACCGGGCGGAGCAGCTCGGGCTTCTGGCCTCCGTCGCCCACCGCATCGCCCCGGTGCTCGATCCCGAACGGCTCATGCAGGAGGCGGCGGAGACGATCCAGCAGCGCCTGCACTACACGTACGTGGCCGTCGTCGTGCTCGACAACGACGGCGTCCTCGTGGGGCGGTGGGCGGGGCGCCCGGGCGTGGGGCGCCGCAGCGGAGGGCGCGCCCAGGGTCCGCCCGGCGGCGTCATCGGCCGGGCGATCCGCCAGCGCGCGCCGCAGGTCGTGGCCGACGTCGCGCGCGACCCCGACTACCACGCCGACGTGGCGGGAACGCGCTCCGAGATGGTCATCCCGCTGCTCGAGGCCGGGACCGCCCTCGGGGCGGTCGATTACCAGAGCCAGGAAGTCGGCGCCTTCGACCTCGACGATGTTGCCGCGGGCGAAGTGATGGCCGAGTTTCTCGTGGTCGCGCTCCGCAACGCCCGACTCTTCCAGATGGCGGGCCGCCGCCCGGACCGGGGCGAGGAGTAGCTCGGCTCGAACCGTGGGGCCGCTGCTAGGCTCCATCCTCGGTACTGGTCCCGGGAAC
>JBKPBQ010000163.1:0-9384 GCA_046726955.1 Acidobacteriota bacterium | reverse complement strand
CGGCGAAGGCGAGGACGCCTTCCGGAAGGAAGGTGGGAAAGAGATTCGTCTGCTCGAACTCGGAGTGGGTCTTGTACAGGATGGCCGGTATCGGCTCCGGCATCTCGTGCTTCAGGCCCGCGGACAGCTTCTGGTAGCCGCTCTCCAGGTAGGAGACGAGCCGGGCGAGGTGCTGCTCGAACTCGGGGTAGTAGAAGACCTCGAAGTGCGGGCTCTTGTAGACGCGCCAGGCGAAGTTGTCGTACTTGACCTTGTTCTTCCCGAAGTAGGGGACGAACTGCGCCTCGGCGGGAAGCGCCGTTCCCAGGGCGGCGGCGAGGAGGAACGCGAGGCCGAGCCCTCGGAAACGCGGGGCGGAGCGGAGCGTGTTCATCGGGGTCTTCCTATTTGAGGAGGACGCGCGTCCCGCGGATCCGCTGGGGCGAGATCACCCCCAGGAAGTTGGGCAGGAGCCGGTCCATGAGCTCGAAGTACGACGAAAGCGGCGAGGTCTTCTGATCCTCGCTGTAGAGGACCTCTTCGGTGAACTTCTCCTTGTGAAGGGTCTGGCCGGTGCGGCCGTCGACGAAGTAGAAGTCGGCGGAGAGGCTGTAGCCCTTGCGCTCCGTGTAGCGGTTGCCGCGGACGAGCTGGGGTCGGTTGCGGGAGTCGCGGACGACGCGCTCGTCGGGCTGGAAGCCGGAGCGGTTCTGGGCCTCGAAGCCCAGCCGGCCCGTGACGATGAGGGGCTGCTGGTACTCCTCCCCCACCTTCCGCCAGAACTCGCCGTCCTGGAGGACCTTGTCCACCTCCAGCTTGTACTGGTCGCGGTCGTTCTTGCTGAGCTTCCCGGTGCCCTCTCCCATCCGGCCCTGGATCTTCTCCAGGGCGTCCTGCAGCGGCGGGCGGTCGGGCTCGATCACCTGGAGGCGGGCCGTGTTGCGGAGCTGGTTCTGCAGCAGGCGGGCCGTCTCCGACGAGAGATCGACGTCGGCGTCCACGAGGTCGGTGGCGAATCCCGCGATCAGGACCCGCCGGAACGACGAGACGTCGAGCTTGCTCTGCAGCGGCGTCTCGACCGGCACCTCCACGAAGGAGGAGCACCCTCCGGCCACGAGCGCGGCCAGGATGCCGAGCGAGAGCGCCTTCGGCCACACGCGGTCAGGGCTGCCGGCGCTTGCTCTTGCGATTTCGCTTGTCATCAGCTTCCCGGAAAAGGTCGTAGTTCTGCTGGATATAGACGTCGTTGGGCTTGAGCTTGAGCGCCTTGTCGTAGGCGGCGCGGGCCTTGTCGAACTCTCCCTGCTGCTCGAGGGCGATGGCGAGGTTGTTGAGGGCGGAGGCGTTGTCCGGGTCGAGCTCGACGGCCTTCTCGAAGCGGAAACGCGCTTCCTGCCAGAGCCCCTTCTGAGCGACGTCGATGCCGAATTTCACTTCGTCGCTGCTGTTCGTCTCCCCGGCGAGGGGAGCGAGAAGGAGCCAGAGGAGCGGGAGAATCACCATTGTCTCCTCTCCAAAACGAGAGTCCCGATGCTACTTCGCAAGGCGACACGAAAGCAAGGGTAGTGCCACGGCGCGCGCGCGCGCCGCGCGCGACGGAGAGCCCTCCGCGGGCGCAAACCCGCGGTGCGGCGCCTGGATGCGAAGAGGGCCCTTGTCCGGGTCCAGGGACATCGCTGTGGCGCGCTGCGGACACTGCCGCCGGCCAGCGGACCTTGACAGGCAGGGGGTTCACCATACGATCATGCGCGGAACCAGAATGCGTCCCCCGAGCGATACGACGTTCGACCTCCTCACGCTGAGCCTCGCCCGCGGTATCGCGCCGCGCACGGTCGTCGCCATCCACAAGCGATCCGAGGTCAAGAGCGTGTTAAGCGATCCGGATCGTCTGGCCGGGGATCTCTCCGCCGGGTCCCGTCTCATGCTGTCCTCCGGCGACTGCCGCCTCCGCGCCGAGGCGGAGGTGAAACGATCCCGGGATCTCGGCGTCCAACTCATCGGCCTCGACGATGCGGACTACCCCGTGTTTCTCGCCAACACATACGACCCGCCGCCCGTGCTGTGGGTACGCGGTACCCTCGACCCGAGCGAGGGCGCGAGGTCGATTGCCATCGTCGGCTCGCGCCAGTGCACGGCGCCCGGGCGCGCCCTCGCCCGAGGATTGGGACGCGATCTGGCCCGCGCCGGTCTTACCGTGGTCTCGGGTCTCGCCCGGGGCATCGACACGGCGGCCCACGAGGGGGCTCTCCTCGGGAAGGGGCGGACCGTCGCCGTCCTGGGGTCGGGGCTCGACCGCGTCTACCCGCCGGAGAACCAGACCCTCGCGGCGCGCATCGCGGAAGAGGGGGCGCTCGTGAGCGAGTTCCCCTTCGGCACTGCTCCCCTCCCCGGGCACTTCCCGCGCCGAAACCGGGTGATTGCGGGCTGGGCCGCGGGAGTCGTGGTGGCCGAGGCCGCGGAGAAGAGCGGCGCGCTCGGGACGGCCCGCCATGCCCAGGAGGAAGGGCGGGACGTGATGGCGGTGCCGGGCCATCCCACGACCCTGGGATCCGCGGGCACGAACGCGCTCCTCAAGGACGGGGCCGTGCTCGTGCGGGACGCCCGGGACGTGCTCGATCACTACCGGCTCGCTCCCGGCGTTGCAATCGAGGAGCCGGTAGACGACGATGTCCTCTTGGCGCTCCGTCGTGACGTCCCCACGAGCCTGGAAGAGCTCGTCGCCCGCTCCGGGCGGGCGGTCCCTGAGCTCCTGAGGCGGCTCTCCCTCCTGGAAGTGGGCGAGCGGGTCCGGCGTCTGCCGGGCCCCCTCTACGTGAGGAACTAGAAGGACCGTTGGCTAAAAACCTCGTCATCGTCGAATCGCCCGCCAAGGCGAAGACGATCAACAAGTATCTCGGTCGGGACTACACGGTGAAGGCCAGCATGGGCCACGTCCGCGACCTCCCCAAGAACCCCAAGAAGAAGGGGAAGGGCATCGTGGGAGGTGTGGACACCGCCCACGGCTTCAGCGTCGACTACGAGGTCCTCCCCACCAAGAAGAAGACGCTCGACGACCTCAAGGTGGCGGCGGAGAAGGCGGAGGCGATCTACCTCGCGGCCGACCCCGACCGGGAGGGAGAGGCGATCTGCTGGCACCTCGCCGAGGAGCTGCAGGGCGCAGCACCCAAGAAGAAGGCCAAGGGACGCAAGGTCCACCGCGTCGTCTTCAACGAGATCACGAAGAAGGCGATTGAGGAGGCGTTCAAGAACCCGACGGACGTGGACGAGAAGAAGGTCGACGCCCAGCAGGCGCGTCGCGTCCTCGACCGCCTCGTCGGCTACGCGGTGAGCCCGATCCTGTGGGACAAGGTGCGCCGCGGGCTGTCCGCGGGGCGCGTGCAGTCGGTTGCCCTGAAGCTCATCTGCGACCGCGAGCGGGAGATCCGGGCCTTCGTCCCCGAGGAGTACTGGACGGTGGTGGCCCACCTCGCGGCCGCCCAGCCCCCGGTCTTCCCCGCGAACCTCCTGAAGCGCGACGGCAAATCGCTCGAGATCGGCAACGGCGAGCAGGCGGCGGAGGTGCGCGCCGACCTCGAGAAAGCCGCGTTCAAGGTCGAGAAGATCCAGGCCCGGGAGCGCCGCCGGAACCCGGTTCCCCCCTTCATCACGAGCAAGCTCCAGCAGGAGGGCTTCCGCAAGCTCGGCTTCCCCGTCCGCAAGACGATGCAGGTCGCGCAGCGGCTCTACGAGGGCGTCGAGCTCGGCGAGGAGGGCGCGGTCGGCCTCATCACGTACATGCGCACGGACTCCGTGCGCGTCTCCGCGGACGCCGTGACCGCGGTGCGCGACCACATCACGCAGACCTACGGCGAGGACTACGTCCCCGAGAAGCCCAACTTCTACAAGACGAAGAAGGACGCGCAGGACGCGCACGAGGCGATCCGCCCGACCTACGTCGACCACGACCCCGAGAAGGTGAAGCGCTTCCTCTCGAAGGACGAGCTCAAGCTCTACACGCTCATCTGGAACCGCTTCGTGGCCTCGCAGATGCGCCCGGCGGTCTACGACGAGACGGTCGTCGACATCTCTGCGACGCCGCCCGACGGCCGGCCGACGTACCAGCTGCGGGCGAAGGGCTCGACGCTCAAGTTCAAGGGCTTCCTCGCCGTCTACGAGGAGGAGCGCGAGGAGAAGGTCGAGCAGAAGCCGAAGGCGGAGGCCGAAGGCGCTCCCGGGGCCGAGGACCAGGCGGGCGACGACGCCGCCACCCAGCTCCCGCCGCTCGCCGAGGGCGACCGCCTCGACCTCAAGAAGCTCGACACGGACCAGCACTTCACGCAGCCCCCGCCGCGCTACAGCGAGGCGAGCCTCGTGAAGGCGCTCGAGGAGAACGGCATCGGCCGGCCCTCCACCTACGCCACGATAATCGCCACCATCGAGGCCCGCGAGTACACGGAGAAGCGCGAGGGCAAGCTCTACCCGACCGAGCTCGGCTTCGTCGTGATCGACCAGCTCGTCGAGCACTTCCAGGACATCATCAACGTCGAGTACACCGCGGCCATGGAGGAGGAGCTCGACGAGATCGAGGAGGGGCGCGACAACTTCCTGAACACGCTCAACCAGTTCTGGAAGAAGTTCAAGGTCGACCTCGACAAGGCCAAGAAGGAGATGAAGAACATCAAGGCCCACGAGGAGCCGACGGACGAGGTCTGCGACAAGTGCGGCAAGCCGATGGTCAAGAAGTGGGGCCGCTACGGCAACTTCCTGGCCTGCTCCGGCTACCCCGAGTGCAAGAACACGCGCCAGCTCGCCGGCGAGGGCGCGGGGGCCGTCGAGGTCCACGAGGACGTAGGCAAGGCCGTGTGCCCGAAGGATCAGCAGCCGATGATCCTCAAGAAGGGGCGGTTCGGCCCCTTCCTCGCCTGCTCGCGCTATCCCGAGTGCAAGGAGACGCGCCGGCTCGTGCGCGGCGAGGGCGGCAAGCTCACGATCGAGGTCCTCGCCCCCATCGACGAGAAGTGCCCCGTCTGCCAGAACGACCTCATGTGGCGGCGCGGCCGCTTCGGCCCCTTCATCGCCTGCAGCAACTACCCGACCTGCACCTACATCAAGAAGAAGGAGGCGCGCGAGATCGGGCTCCTCTGCCCGGACTGCGGGGTGGGCCAGGTCGTGGAGCGCAAGGGCCGCTGGGGCCGCTTCTTCTACGGCTGCCGGCGCTACCCGGAGTGCAGGTTCACCGCCTACCACAAGCCCATCCCTGAGGCCTGCCCGGACTGCGGCCGTCCCTACCTGCTGGAGAAGGAGACCAAGAAGGAGGGGAAGGTCGTCTTCTGCGGCAACGAGACCTGCCACTACAAACGCGCGGCCTGACCTCCCTCTGTCGCCTCCTCGGGATCAGTGCTGCTCGAGCTCGAGGCTCCTCTTGAAGGGAGGGCCGATCCGGAGGGTGACCCGATCCACGGCGATTGTCTTCCCCTCCTTGGTGAGGCGGAGGGTGACAGTGGGCTGGCCCTTCTGGCGGTACTCGTGCTCGCCCTCGAAGAGCCGCTGCACCGGGGTCTCCCCGGCCACGAAGGGAGGGCAGTCGCCCCCGGCCGAGGCTTTGCTCCCGTCGCCCCACTCCCACTCGAGCGTCGGACAGTAGGCCTGGGCGTCGGCTCCTCCCTGGACCTCCGCGGTGAAGAGCACGCTCGCCGGCGCCGCGGCCACGCGGGGGGCGGCGCGCAGGGAGACGGTCAGTCCCTTCTCCTTGTCGGCGGCGCCGACGGGGCCGACGAGCAGGAGGACGGCGATCAGGGTCGTCTTCGACATGGTGGCCCGAGCATACCCGATCGCGCATAATCGTCGTCTGGCCATGAGCACGCGGGTGACGATCGTGGGCGGAGGTCTCGCCGGCTGCGAGGCGGCGTTCCAGCTCTCCCGCCGGGGCGTCGGCGTCGACCTCTACGAGATGCGACCGGTGCGGAAGACGCCCGTGCACCGGACGGGCGACCTCGCCGAGCTCGTCTGCTCGAACAGCCTCCGGGGCAACGCCCTCGACCAGGCCGCGGGCCTCCTCAAGGAGGAGATGCGGCGGCTCGATTCGCTGGTGGTGCGAGTGGCCGACGCGGTGAAGGTGCCGGCGGGGAGCGCGCTCGCCGTCGACCGCGACCTCTTCGCCCGCCGGATCACGGAGGCGGTCGAAGCTCTGCCCGGCGTCGTCGTGCACCGGCGCGAAGTGGAGAGGATCCCCGACGATCCGGTCACGATCGTGGCCACGGGCCCGCTCACCGCCGACTCGCTCGCGCGGGACGTGGCGGACTTCGTGGGCCGCACCCACCTCTACTTCTACGACGCGGTGAGCCCGGTGGTGGAGGCGGAGTCGATCGACATGGAGCGCGCCTTCCGGGCGTCGCGCTACGGCAAGGGCGGGGACGACTACGTCAACTGCCCGCTCGACGCGGCCGAGTACCGCGCGTTCTACGCGGCCCTCGCCGCGGCCGAGACGGCGGTCGTGCACGACTTCGAGCACGAGCGCTTCTTCGAGGGCTGCCTGCCCATCGAGGTGATCGCGAGCCGCGGCGAGGACACGCTCCGCTTCGGGCCGATGAAGCCGGTGGGGCTCTCCGATCCGAGGACGGGCCGCCGGCCCTTCGCGGTCGTGCAGCTCCGCCAGGACGACCTCGCGGCCAGCCACTACTCGGTGGTCGGCTTCCAGACGCACCTCAAGTGGGGCGAGCAGGCGCGCGTCTTCCGCCTCGTCCCCGCGCTCGCCCGGGCCGAGTTCGTGCGCTACGGGATGATCCACCGCAACACATACGTCAACGCGCCCGCCTCGCTCGAGCCCACCTTCGAGACGCGGCGCCGGCCCGGCCTCTTTTTCGCCGGCCAGATGTCGGGGGTCGAGGGGTACGTCGAGTCCGCCGCCTCCGGCCTCCTCGCCGGGATCGGCGCGGCGTTCCGCGCGCGCGGCGACGAGCCGCTCTCCTTCCCCGAGGACACGGCGCTCGGGGCGCTCGGCCGCTACATCGCCCGCAGCGACCCCGAGAACTACCAGCCGACCAACATCGCCTTCGGCCTCCTTCCCGAGCTCCCCGCGCCGATCAAGGACAAGGCCCGTCGCCGGCTGGCCGTCGCGCATCGGGCCCTCGAGAGCCTCGAGCGGTTCCGCGTCCGGGTGGAGCGGGCGCAGCCCCCGGAGAGCCAGGCCGCAACGCGATAGGCCCTAGCGTGTCCCTCGCCCGGCACGTCGCGGCGTTCCTGCGGTACCTCGACGCAGAGCGCAACGCCTCGCCCCAGACAGTCAAGGCCTACGGGCAGGACCTCCGGCAGCTCGTCGCCTTCGCCCGCTCGGAGCTCGGCCGCGAGCCGCGGGCCGAAGACGCGGACCCGCTCCTCCTCCGCGGCTTCCTCGCCGAGCTGCACCGCCAGGGGCTGCAGAAGGCTTCGGCCGCCCGGAAGCTGGCTGCGCTGCGCACCTTCTTCCGGTACCTCTGTCGCGAGGGCATCCTCGACCAGAACCCCGCGCGGCCGCTGCTCTCCCCGCGCCTCGAGCGGCGGATCCCCGCCTACCTGGACGAGTCCGAGATGGACGGCTTCCTCGACGTCCCGGGAGGCACCGACGCCGCGCTCCGCGCCCGCGCCATCCTCGAGCTGCTGTATGGGACGGGAATCCGGTGCGGTGAGCTCGTGGGCCTGGATGTGGCCGAGGTCGATCTCCAGGGCCGGATGATCCGCGTTCTCGGCAAAGGGCGAAAGGAGCGTGTCGTCCCCTTCGGGACGAGGGCGCGAGACGCGCTCCTGGCCTGGCTGCCCGCGCGCCTCCGCCTCCGGCCGGAGTCGGACGCGCTGTTCGTCAACGCACGTGGCGGTCGATTGACAGATAGAAGTGTCCGAAAGCTCGTGACATGGCGTGTTCGCCAGACTGCCCTCGCGCGGAAGATCAGCCCCCATGCCCTGCGGCACAGCTTTGCCACGCATCTTCTCGGTCGAGGGGCAGATCTTCGCACGATTCAAGAGCTTCTCGGCCACAGCAGCCTGTCCACGACCCAGCGCTACACTCACGTCGATACGCAGAAGATCCTGTTGATCTACAGAAAGACGCATCCACGAGCGTAGAATATCTGTCTTATGACAGTGAAACGACCAAGCCGTGCCTGAAGACGTCGAAATCACCATAGGGCGCATGGGGCGCAGCGACGAGGAACTGGTGGCAGCGTGCCTCGAAGGGGAGGAGTCCGCGTTCGACGTGCTGGTCGGCCGGTGGGATCGCAAGATCCGCGGTGCGATCTTCCGGATCGTGGGCTCCGAGGACGAGGCGCGCGACCTGTGCCAGGAGGCTTTTCTCAAGGCGTACCGCCACCTCGGGACCTTCAAGAAGGAAGCGCGCTTCTCGTCGTGGCTCTACCAGATCGCCCTCAACCTGTGCCGCGACCGGCTGCGCCGCCGGCGTGGACGGACCATGGTCAGCCTGGACGACGTGGACGAAGGAGGGCTGGGGATGGTCGAGTCGCGACCGTCGCCCTTCGAGCTCGTCGAAGGCCGCGATCTGAGCCGCCGCGTGGCGGAAGCGGTGGCGGCCCTGCCCGAGGAGCAGCGCGAGGTCATCGTGCTCAAGGAGTACCAGGGCCTGACGTTCCTCGAGATCGCCCAGGTCCTGGACGTTCCCATCTCGACGGTGAAGACCCGTCTCTACCGCGGCCTCGTGCTGCTGCGGGCGCGGCTGGAGCGGGAAGGGATCAAGGGCGCGGCCCCGGTGCCCGCGACCACGCCCTAGCGGGCGAGGAGTGACGTGATGGAGTGCCGAATCCTTCGTGACGAGAGGCTGGACGTGCTGTACGGCGAGGCCGACACCGCCACGCGCCAGCGCGTGGACGAGCACCTCGCGGTCTGCGAGACGTGCCGCGAGGAGAGCGTGGCCCTCGCGTCCCTGCGTCAGGACCTCCGGTCCTGGGGCCTGCCCGCGATGACGGGGGCCCGTGTGCGCACGCTGCCCCGCCGCCTCCTCTGGGCGCTGCCCACCGCCGCGGCCCTGCTCCTGGCCGCGGGCGGCGCCCTCGCGCTCGCGGGATCCGAGATCCGCTACGAGGACGGCCGGCTCTCCGTCCGCATCGGACACGCCGACGCCGCCGACTACCGCCAGGCCCTCGTCGACCAGGAGGCGCGCACCCTCGAGCGGGAGAAGCAGCTCCAGGACGAGATGCGGTCGCTGCGCACGGCGGCCGCCGACGACCCGCGCAGCCCCCGCGAGATCCTCGCGCGGGTGGAGGAGATGATCCACGAGAGCGAGCTGCGCCACGCCCAGCAGGTGGAAGCGAGCCTCGTGCGCCTCGACCAGCGCACCGAGGCCCAGCGCCGCTACGACCTCGCCCGCGTCGCCGCCTCGCTCGCGTATCTCGACGGCCGCAACGGTCAGCAGGTGGCCCGCACCACGGAGCTCATGGGCTA
>JBKPBQ010000162.1:0-13770 GCA_046726955.1 Acidobacteriota bacterium | reverse complement strand
CGGGCCACGATCCGCGTCACCTCGTTGCCGAGGTCTTCTTCGTCGGCCTTCGCCTTGCGGCGGATCGCCTCCACCGCGTCCTTGTTGGCCTCGAGCCAGGCGTTCCACTCCGTGCGCAGCTTCTTGAGGTCGGCCTCGAAGGGGGCGAGGACGAACACGGAGAGCCCGCCCACCGGCACCGCTCCCCCGCCGTTCCGGACCATCGCCAGGTGGTTGCCGAAGGGCGCGTTCAGCGGGATCCCGAGCTGCCCGACGCCGACCCGGCGCGAGAGCTGGATGGCCTCGGGGATGCTGTTGGCGAGGTCCTGGTGGCTCTCGGCCACCGCCTGGAGCTGCTCGTCGTCGGAGCCCGCGAGCACGGACGCGCTCGCCGCGAGGAGGTTCTCGATCGGACCCGCGTTCTTGCCCACCTGGTCGTGGAACGCGTTGTTCCAGATCGCCTTCACGTCGGGGGGGCGCGGCGTCTTCGGCGGCTTGTGCGCCGGGTTGCCGTTCGCGACCTGGAAGTCGTGCACGCGCCAGGCCACGAGGTCGTCCATGAGCTGCAGCACGCCGGCGATGTGGTCCTCGTCGATGTGGCTGACGTAGACGAGATCGAGCGCCTCGCCGTCCTCCGCGAGCTTCGCGAGCGCGGGAGCCGCGTGGACGGAGTAGGACGAGCGCATGCCGCCGTCCACGAGCACGTGCTCGCCGCCCTTGCCCGTGAGCAGCAGGCAGTCTCCCTTGTCGGACTGGAACACCGTGAGGTTCACAGCTCCCTCCGATCGTTGAGCACGGCCGCTTCCTTCAGGCACGCGTCGGGGTCGATCCGACCGAACCCGGCGTCGTTCTTCCAGGCGAAGTCGCCGCCCGGCAGCGGGCGGGCCGTGCGCTGCAGGATTCCCGCGATCTGGGCCGCGGTCAGCCTGGGCTGGATCGCGAGCATCAGGCCCACGACGCCGGTGACGAAGGGGCTTGCCATGCTCGTGCCCGTCATCGACACCCACAGGTCGCCGTCCGAGAAGCCGCGGGCCGCGCTGATGTCGGTGCCCGGGGCCACGATCTCGGGCTTGCAGCGGCCGTCGCGCGTGGGCCCCTGGCTGCTCGTCACGTGCACGCGCTCCTGCGCCTCGTCGAGGTTCGCCACGGAGATGACGCGCTCCGCGCAGGCGAGCGAGCTGACCGACGAGCGGTCCACGTTCGAGCGCTCCGAGAAGAAGGACGGGAAGCTCCAGAGCTCCTTCTCGCCCAGGCGGCCCAGCCGCTGGGGATCGTCGCGCTCCACCCACCCGTGGAAGCGTCCGTCGCGGACCTCGCGGCCGTGCAGGCGCACGAGCCAGCGGCCGGAGGCGACTCCCACGACACCCTGCGGGTCGAACCGCGGGCTCAGGTAGATCGAGATGCTGTTGGCGCCGTTCGCCGGGTGGTAGAGCTCGTTGTACACGCTGACGAACGACCCGTCGCGGAGCCGCTCGTTCTCGAGGAACTCGCGGGGCTCCACGGGGCCGATCCAGTCGTCGGTGCCAGGGGGCAGGACGGAGACGGCGAAGCGGTCCTGCGAGGCGTACCAGATCTCGAGCTCGTTCTCGGAGACGTCCACGCGCGTGTTGCCCACGACCATCCACTCGAGGTCCGCGGAGAGGCCGCTCGCGGGGATTCGCCCTTCGGTGTGGATCCGGCCCATCACGTAGCCGAGGTCGCCGTCGAACGCCGGCGCTTCCTGACCCGCATTGCCGGCGGCCACGCAGACGGCGCGGCCGGAGACGCCGAGCGCCGAGTCGATCCACCGGTTCACCGCCGGGCTCAGGTCGTGCGCGTGGCCGTTCGTGCCCAGGCTGATGTTGATCGAGACGGGGAGGCCCAGCTCGTCCGCGAGGTCCACGAGGTACTCGACGGCGTGGACGAGCCGCGTCGAGTCGTAGAAGGACTTGCGGCGGTCTTCGTCTTCCTGCGGGAGGGAGACGAGGACGCCGGCGAGGACGGCGTTCGGGCAGAGACCTCGTCGCCCCGCGGCGATGCTCGCCACGTGCGTTCCGTGCGAGCCCGGGACCATCTGCGACTGCTTCTCGATCTCCTGGGGCGGGAGGTGGAGGCGGGGCCCGGCGGCGAGGGCCGCGTCCAGGTGCTCCTTGCGGAACTCCGCGCCGTACTCGAAGCCGCGCGGGTTCTGCGCGCGCGGCGCGGGGCGCGCGTCGCCGCCCTGGTCCCAGATCCTCACCCACCGCGTCTTGCCGTCGTCGTCCAGGAACTCCGGGTGCGCGAAGTCGAAGCCCTGCACGTCCACGATGCCGATGAGGACGTCCTTGCCCCCGCGGTGCTTCCGGGGGTCGCCGAAGCGCCGCGCCGACACGGGAGGCCCCGCGCCGTTCCGGGTCCCGAGTGTCGGACGCGGCGGGACGAGCCGCTGCCCCAGCTCCACGTAGACGACGCGATCGCGGCTCGCGATCTCGGGCAGGGCGGAGAGCGGCACGGTCGCCGCGATCACGTCGTCCCGGCGGGTGGTCTCGCCGGGGAAGGCCGAGGTCTCTTCCGCGGCCCCGGTGGTCGTGATGAAGACGTCGGCAAGGATGTCGGCCGGCGCGGCCTGGAGCTTCTGCTTGGCGGGAGGCCGGGGATGGCTTCCGCGGCGGCGCGGTCGGGGTTCCATCTCTTTCCGGGCGGGGACCTGGGCGAGGAGCGGGCTGTCCGCCCGCAGCGCCACCGCCGCGCACTGCTCGGAACGCACCGCGTTCACCGCCGAGTCGCCGTTGGCGACCATGCGCAGCTTGGGATCGAGCTTGCGTCCCTCCGGGCCCAGTCGACGAGGCGCCTCCGCCATCCGCGCTCCTTGGCGACCGGTCGGGTCAGGATTCGCGGCTCGCCGGTCAGTCCTGTACGAACGTACGAAGTGGCGGAAACGGGGATTCCAGCAAATCTCTAGGATTCTTCTAGAGCCCGTTTTCGAGCCCGCGGGGTTGAGGCTATGCTTGCGCGCCTTCATGATCCGCATCCGATTGCTCGCGCTGGCGCTCTTCTGCGTCGGGGCGCCGCTCTCCGCCCAGGAGCCGGCGCGTCCGCAGCCGATCGCGAGCCCCAGCGCGGACGAGCTCGCGCGGGGCAAGCGTCTTTTCGAGAGCCAGTGCGCGCGCTGCCACGGCATCAGCGGCACGGGCGGTTTCGGCCCGAACCTCGTCCGGCCGAAGCTCCGGCGCGCGCCCGACGACGAGGCCCTCGTTCGGGTGATCCAGGACGGCATCGCGAACACGGCCATGCCCGGGGACTGGTCCCTCTCCGAGGTCGAGGTCCCGCTGGTCGCGGCCTACGCTCGCTCGCTCGGCCGACGCCCTGTGGAAACGCTGCCCGGCGATCCCGGGCGAGGCAAGGCTCTTTACGAAGGAAAGGGCGGCTGCGCCGCCTGCCACATCGTGCGCGGCGTGGGGAGCGGCATCGGTCCCGAGCTGACGGAGATCGGCGCGCTCCGCGGAGCGGCGTACCTGCGAGAAGCCCTCCTCGACCCGGGCAAGGCGCTCCCCGACCGCCCGGTGCCCTACGAGCCGAACGCGTACTCGGGATACCTCCTCGTGCGCGCGGTCGAGAGCGACGGCCGCGAGGTGCTCGGCTACCGGCTCAACGAGGACAGCTTCACGATCCAGCTGCAGGACGCGAGCAACCGGCTCCACTCGCTGCGCAAGGCGCATTTGCGCACGCTCGACAAGCAGTTCGGCCGGAGCCCGATGCCCGGCTACCGAGGCGTCTTCAAGCCGGGCGAGGCCGACGATCTCGTCGCCTACCTCGCCGGCCTCCGAGGTGAGCCATGAAGGCGGCGCGCGCTCTCCTGCCTCTCACGCTGCTGCTCGTGCCCGTCCGCCTCTCGGCGCAGGTGCCGTACGAGCGCCTGCTTCGGGCCGAGAGCGAGCCCGGCTCGTGGATCACGTACTCGGGCAGCTACCGGGGCCAGCGCTTCGCGAGCCTCGACCAGATCAACACCTCGAACGTCGCCGCCCTCCGACCGACGTGGGTGTACCAGGCCCGCGAGACGGGAACGTTCGAGGCGACACCGCTCGTGGCGGACGGGGTGATGTACCTGACCGAGCCGAGAGGACCGGTCGTGGCCCTCGACGTCCGCACCGGCCGGCCCCTCTGGCGCTGGGAGCCCAGTCTGCCGAAGGACGTCCGCACGCTCGGCTTCGGCCCCGTCAACCGCGGCGTCGCTCTCCTCGACGGGACCGTCTTTGTGGGCACGCTCGACGCGCGTCTCGTAGCCCTCGATGCCGCTTCGGGGGCGGTGCGCTGGGACGTGCCCGTCGGCGACAACAAGACCGGCCACGCGATCACGGTCGCGCCGCTCGCCCTCGACGGCAAGGTCGTCATCGGAATCAGCGGCGGCGAAGCCGGCATCCGCGGCTTCCTCGACGCCTACGACGCGAAGACGGGCGCGCGGCTCTGGCGGTCCTGGACGATCCCGGAGCCCGGCGCGCCGGGACACGACACCTGGGCGGGCGACAGCTGGAAGACGGGCGGCGGCCCGACGTGGGTCACCGGCGCCTTCGATCCCGAGCTGAACCTCCTCTACTGGGGCATCGGGAACCCGGGACCGGACTGGAACGGCGACGCGCGCGCCGGCGACAAGCTATACACCTGCTCGCTCCTCGCCCTCGACGCCGCGACGGGCGCCCGTCGCTGGCACTTCCAGTTCACGCCCCACGACGTCCACGACTGGGACGCGAACCAGGTCCCGGTGCTGCTCGACGCCGAGATCGGCGGACGAGCGCGCAAGCTCGTGGCCACGGCGAACCGCAACGGCTTCTACTACGTCCTCGACCGGACGACCGGCGAGTTCCTGAGAGGCACGCCCTACGCGAAGCAGACGTGGGCCTCGGGCCTCGACCCGAAGGGCCGGCCGATCGTCCTTTCGGGATCGGAGCCGACCGTCGAAGGGATTCTCGTCTGGCCCAGCCTCCAGGGCGCGACGAACTGGTTCAGTCCGGCCTACAGCCCGAAGACCGGCCTCTTCTACGTCTCGGTGCGGGAGAGGGGCTCGTACTACCACAAGAGCGACGTCGACTACGAGCCTGGCAAGTACTTCATGGGCGGCGGCGAGACGCTCGTCGCCGGCGACGAGACGTCGGGCGCCGTCCGGGCCCTGGACGTCCTCACCGGCGAGCGCCGCTGGGAGTTCAAGCTGCTCTCCCCGCCGTGGTCCGGCCTCCTCGCCACCGCGGGCGGGCTCGTCTTCGGCGGCTCGATGGAGGGCAACGTCTACGCTCTCGATGCCGCGACCGGCAAGCCGCTCTGGGACTTCCAGACCGGCGGCTCGGTCGTGGCGAATCCGATCTCCTTCCTCCTCGACGGAAAGCAGGTGATCGCGATCGCCGCCGGGCAAAGTCTCTTCGTCTTCGGCCTGCCGTGAGAGTGTCCTCGCCCACCGCCCTCGTCGTCGTCGCCGGGTTGCTCGTCCTGACGCCGCGACCCGCCGACTCGCAAACGTGTACTCCGACCGATGCCGATTGCGACGGGATCTCGGACGAGGTCGAGCATCAGCTCCTCGTGACGTTCCGGCCCGAGCTGCGGTTCTCGCGTGACAACGGAGACAACGAGACGTTCCGACCCGTCGACGTCGCGACCTACCTGAGGACGGCCGAGATCGACGGCACGGGCAAGGAAGGCGAAATGGTCCTTCTGCCGCAGAACCGCCTCGCCCGTGATCTCGGCCAGCTCGTCACCCTGAAGCGGAACGGCACCTCCTCGAGCCTCCTGTCGAGCCCGCGACGAACGGACTTCTACATCAACCCCAACGACGCCGGCCGGCGCGGCGTCGAGTGGAGCGTCGCCCGCGCCTCCCGACGAACCGGCCTTTATGGTCATGTCGTTCCGATCCACCTGGACGCGGCGGCTACCTACGACCGCACGCAGCCGCCAGCGGGCCCCGGCAGCGACAGAACGGTCTTCTACAAGATCGAGTACTGGCAGCTCTTCGGTTACAGCAGCAACAACAAGCCGCTCGACATCGGCGATCACGAGGGCGACTGGGTCACCGTCCAGCTGATCGTGCGTCCGGCCAGGCCGGCGATCGGCGCGCCGGCGCAGGTGATGTCCGTCTTCTTCTATGCGCACGGCAAGGAGATGGCCTTCGATCTCGCCTCGAAGACCGAAGAAGTTCTCATGGAGAACAACGGCGTCAAGGAGGTGCGCGGCTCCCAGTACAACCAACCCGTACCCGCCCTCGACGCCGACGGCGCCGAAGCGAAGGCTCGCAACCACGTCCTGCGCCTGCGCGCGGATCCGACGACGGGTGCGTTCACCCACCCGGTCGTCTTCGTCGAGCACGGGGGCCACGAGTTCTGGCCGAGCCCGTTCTGGGAGATTCCGTACGCCCAGAAGCACGGCGGCGACGACGCGGAGAACTCCTACCTGACCGAGACGCCGCCCAACCTGGGCGAGGTCGAGCACCCTCTCGCCGAAGAGCCGCTGGCCGCGGTCATCCTGCAGTACAACGGCTACTGGGGCACGTACAGCCGGACCCTGCCCGGCCACACGAACAATCCGCCGCCGGGGCCGGCGCTCCACTTCGAGTGGACCTGGCCGGCATCGAGCAGCATCCGCTGGCAGCTGCAGGGCATCGATTACTGATCTCGGGAAGCTTCGCCTCGTTCCGGGCCTAGTAGCCGCCGGCGGGCAAGGTCGACCGTGTGGGTGCTGTCGCGCGCCGAGCGGTCGCGATCCAGTCGACGGCCTCGACGAGGCGGAGGTCGAGCTCGGCCAGGCGGTCGCTGAAGCGGTGGTCGCGGGCGTCCAAGAGCCAGAGGCGCTTGGGCTCCCCGGCCCGGGCGATGAGGTCCTCGATCTCCGACACGGGGACGAACTCGTCGTGTGTCGAGTGGACGGCGGCGAGCGGCAGCGGGGCTACGCGGTCCACGATCTCGCTCACCCGGAAGAGAGGCTCGTCGGGCGGCTTGTGCGTCAGGTAGATGACCGAGTCGCGGAAGCGCCAGCCCAGCTCGTTGCGGTCGGGCAGGCCCAGAGTGAGAACGCCCTCGACCTTCTGCTGCAGTTCGGGACGCGTGGCGGCGAGGACGGACAGCCCGGCTCCCTCCGACACACCTACGAGGAGCGGAAGCTCCGTGCTGCCCCGGCTCGCGTAGGCCACGAGGTCGAGGTAGTCGCGAGGCACGTCCTCCGAGCTGAGCGTCGAGCCGTGCTCGGTGAAGCTCGACAGGTAGGCCTTGGCGTCGAAGCCGACCACGAAGTAGCCGCGGCGAGCGAGCCGCTCCGCGACGTCCGGCCCGAGGTGGACCCAGCCTCCGTCCCCGCTCGTGACCACCGCGGGGGGCGAGCCGCGCGTGCCGTAGAGGTGGAGCCGCTGCGGCTTGTCGCGCAGCACGAGGGTGTCGGGGACGTCGGAGAGTGCGGCGAGGAGGACGAGACTCATCACGGTCATGGAATCTCCGGGCGGCCCTCTCTCAGCGGGGGGCCGCGGTGAAGCGGATCGTTCGGGTGGTCTTCTCTCCACCCTTGTCGGTGTAGGTCACGGTGGCCCGGGTGCCTTTCCGGCTGGCCAGCCCGGCGATGGGAAGCGACTCCTGGCCGACCCAGGCCTGGGCGTCCTCGGCCACGTGGAAGGTCCGGGCGCCGCTCTTGACCTTCAGCGTGAGGACGCGAGTCGCGGGGTCGTAGTCCACGAGCTCGCCGCTCAGCGTGTGGTGGGTCCGGTGGATCAGGGCGGCGGGTCCGGCGGAGAGGAGAGTCGCCTCCCCTGCGAGCACCGCCACCATGGCGGCTCCGATCGCGAGCCGCCTCACGAGGGATCCTCCCGATGCGGAGTGAGCCGGCTCGCGGCGGCGACCCACTGCAGCGCGTCCTGCAGCCGGGCCAGCAACTCGTCGCGAGCGCCCGCGAACGTGTGTCCTTCCGCGGGCACGGACACGAAGCTCCGAGTCGGAGTGTCCGGTCCGAATCGGCGCCGCGCGGTCGCCGCATCCACGTAGCTGTCGTTCGTCGACTGGATCACCGCCACGGGCAAGGCCCCCACACGGGGCAGCTCGTGGTAGGGGTCGAGAGGCGGGCCGTGCGCGCCTTCGTCCGGCTCGACCGTTCCTTCTTCGTCGATGAGGGCCACCGCCACGACACCGGCGAGGTGCGGGCGGAGCGAGCGCTGGCCGGCCGCGATCACCGCGAGTGCGGCCCCGCGGGAGAAGCCGACGAGGACGGTGGAGGTCGCCGGGGCGAGGCCGAGCAGGCCCTCGGCCCGGGTGATGATCGCCCGGTAGT
The DNA here is from genome assembly GCA_046726955.1 of Acidobacteriota bacterium. Taxonomy (GTDB): domain Bacteria; phylum Acidobacteriota; class Vicinamibacteria; order Fen-336; family Fen-336; genus CAVPGH01. The sequence continues at coordinate 5,544 of JBKPBQ010000162.1, read as the reverse complement.
CGTGGGCGAGGTGGCGGGCGCCACGGTGTGAAGCCTGAGTGAGGTGGTCCAGGTAGTCGGAGGCCTCGAGGCCCACCGCGGGATAGCCCCAGCGCACCAGGGCGCGGAACACCAGGGGATCGGCCCCCCGCCAGCCTCCGTCGCCTGTTACATAGAAGATGAGCGGAGCACCGCTCGCGGGGCCGCGCAGGGCGGCGAGGTGGACCGCCACCGGCTGCCCGTGCAGCTCGATCGAGAGGATCCGCTCGTCGACCGCGGCATCCCCCGCGAGGAGCGGCCCGTGCGCCGCGCAGCCTCCGAGCCCGAGGAGCGCTCCGGCCGCGGCGAGTTTGACGCCCCTGGGGGGAAAGGTCATCGTAGGCACCGATGAAGGCCGCGCTGACCCTGCGGGCGCGCCTCGGTCTCTCCGCGGCCGTCGTGGTGGCCACGGTCGTGGGGGCGACGACATTCCTGGAGAACCGGATCGTTGTGGGAGCGGTCGAGCACGACGCGCTCGACGCGGCGTCGGCCACCGCGCTCGGGGTCGCCGCGGAGCTGATCGAGCGCCAGGGGATCCCGACCACCGCCGAGCTCGAGGAAATCCTCGGCGACTTCACTCGCGCCGTCCCCGCCCTCCAGTCGCTCACCGTCGTGCGCGCGGCGGGAGAGGACGGGCCGGCGGTCGTCTCCACCGAGGCGAGCCCCTCGGCCGACGCCCTCGAGATGGGCCACCAGGCCATCGCGGAGAAGCGCCGCGTCACCCGGGAAGGACCCGAGTCGCCGATCCATTTCGTGGCCCTCCCGCTGGAGCGCGAGCGCCGGCCGTTCGGGGCGGTGGTGGTGGCGATCTCCATGGAGTCGCTCGCCCGCGTGCGCCGCGAGACCCGCATCGCCGCCACGTTGTTCGCCGCCGCCGCCATCCTCGTGCTGGTGGGCGCCCTCGACTTCGTGGCCGGGCGCCTGGTGCTCCGCCCCCTCGCGGAGATCCGCTCGACGATGGCGCGCGCGTCGGCGGGCGACCTCGGAGCGCGAGTGGGAACGACGCGGCGCGACGAGATCGGGGCGGTGGCGGAGGGCCTCGACACGATGCTCGAGCGGACCGGCGATTTCAACGCCGCCCTCCGGCGCGAGGTCCTGGCCGCGACCGAGGAGCTGCGCGCCCGAAACCGGGAGCTCGTGGAGAGCGCGCAGCGCCTGTTCGCGACCCGACGCAATCTCGCGCGCAGCGAGCAGCTCGCCGCGGCGGGGCGCATGGCCGCCTCGGTGGCCCACCAGGTGGGGACGCCGCTGAACCTCATCTCGGGCTACGTGCAGATGCTCCTCGCCGACAAGCCGGAAGGCTCGCCGGAAGCGGCGCGGCTCCAGACGGTGAGCGAGCAGATCGCGAAGGTGACGGCGATCGTGCAGGGCTTGCTCGACCAGGCCCGCCAGCCCGTCCTCGACCGGAGGCCCACCGACCCGGCCACCCTTCTCGCCGGAGTGGCCGACCTCGCCCGTCCCACACTGCAGGCCGCCGCGGTCGAGCTCGTCCTCGACGTCGCTCCGAGACTGCCCGTGGTCTCGGTGGACGCCGGCCAGGTCGAGCAGGCCCTCCTCAACCTGGTGACGAACAGCATCGACGCCATGCCCGGGGGCGGCCGGCTGCGCCTCGCGGCCCGCGCGGGTCCGGCCTTCGTCACGCTCGAGGTGGCGGACAGCGGTCACGGCATCCCCGCCGAGATCCTGAGCCGGGTGTTCGACCCGCTCTTCACCACCAAGCCGCTGGGACGGGGCACGGGCCTCGGCCTCACCATCGTGCGCGACGTGATCGCCGCCCACGGAGGCACCGTGGACTTCGCGAGCCGCAGGGACGAGGGCACGACGGTCACGATCCGGCTGCCCATCGCCGCGGAGGACAAGCTCGGTGCCTAGGATCCTCGTGGTGGACGACGATCCCGAGACCTGCCGCTTCATGCGCGAGCTGCTCGCGGCGACGGATCGCGACATCGTCACCGCGGAGCGGCCGGAGGCGGCCCTCGCTCTTCTCGAGGCGGGTCCCATCGACCTCCTCGTGTCCGACATCAACCTCGACGCCGACGCCACCGGCCTCGACCTCCTCCGTGCCGCCAAGACGAAGGACCCGCGGGCCGAGGTCGTGCTCCTGAGCGGCTTCGGGACGCTCGAGACCGCGATCGAGGCGGTGCGGCCGGGCGCGTTCGACTACGTGAGCAAGCCGGTGGACATCGACCAGGTCAAGGCGGTGGTGGACCGCGCGCTGGCTCGCCGGGTCCGGGCGGACGCGCCCACCGCGCCGCCGTTCGCCGTCGACGATCCCGCGCCCGACGGTCTCGTCGGCCGCACCGGGGGCATGCTCGCGGTCTACAAGCAGATCGCCCTCGCCTCGGGCGCCGAGGCACCGGTGCTCGTGACCGGCGAGACGGGCACCGGCAAGGAGCTGGTCGCTCGCGCCATCCACCGCCACGGTCCGCGCCGCGCCCGGGCGTTCGTCCCCGTGAACTGCGGCGCCTTCGCCGAGGGTGTCCTCGAGTCGGAGCTGTTCGGCCACGTGCGCGGCGCCTTCACCGGCGCGGTGGCCGACAAGAAGGGCGTCTTCGAGCAGGCGCACGGCGGCACGATCTTCCTCGACGAGGTTGGCGAGCTGACGCCCGCGGTCCAGGTGCGGCTCCTCCGCGCGCTCGAGCTGGGCGAGGTCCGGCCGGTGGGAGCGAGCCGTGTCCTCACCGTGGACGTGCGGGTGATCGCGGCCACCCATCGCGACCTCGAGCGGGCGGTCCACGAGGAGACCTTCCGCCAGGATCTCTACTACCGCTTGAACGTGTTCCGGATCGTGCTGCCGCCGCTGCGGGAGCGCCGAGAGGACATCCCTCTCCTGGCCGCCCACGTCCTGCGCGAGGTCGCGTCGCGCGAGGGACGACCGGCTTCTCTCTCCCCCGCCGCCCTCGAGGCGCTCGGCGCCTGGTCGTGGCCGGGCAACGTCCGCGAGCTCGAGAACACTCTCGAGCGGATGGCGCTCAGCGCTCCGGGCGGTGTCATCGACGTCGAAGACCTGCCTCCCGCGTTCCGGGAGCGCGCTCCCGCCGCGCGCGTCGACCCGATCTTCGCGGGCCTGCCCACGCTCGACGAGATGGAGAAGCGCTACCTGCAGCACGTGCTCGCGGCGGTCGGCGGCAACCGCAGCCGGGCCGCCGAGGTGCTCGGCATCGACCGGCGGACGCTCTATCGCATGGCCGAGCGATTCGGTCTCGAGCTCGACAAGACGGAAGGCTGACGGTCCGCTCATCGCCCGAGGAGCTGGCGCAGCCCTCCGGCGCCGTGCACGGTCGCCATCGCGTACGCCACGCGCGGGAGATCGATTCCCCGCGGGTACACGAGATAGCGGCCCTCCCAGCGCGGGGCGAACTTCTTCTTGAACTGGAACAGGCTCTTGTACCCGTAGAGGCCGTTCATCTTCTCGAAGAGGAGGGCGACGGCACGCTCGGCGAGGCCGCGAGGCGCGCGCACGTTCGCGAGCGGGGCGTTGGCGAGGCTCGCTTCCTCGAGCCCCGCGTCACGGAGCATCAGGAGGGACTTCGCGAGAAGGAGGTCCATCGCCCCCGAGGCGGCGTTCGTCCGCTTCCTCATCAGGTCGAGGACGGCCGCCCTTCCGCCGCGGTACGGACGCCAGGAGCAGAACGCCACCACGCGGGGCCCCTCCATGCAGAGGAACACCCGGAGATCGTCGAGCGCGGAGAGCGAGAAGCGGCTCACCGTGAAGCTCATCTCGGCGAGCTTCTTCTCGGCCAGCCACTGCCGCGAGATCTCCTCGAGCTGGACGTCGACCGCGGCGTCCGGAGCGGCCGCGCGATCGTAGGGGAGCACCATCAAGCCGTGCTTCGTCGCCTTGTTCACCATCGCGCGGAGGCCGGCGCGCGCGCCGCCGCTGAGGCCGAACGACGCGAGGTCGACGAGCGCCTCCTCGGCCATCTTGAAACCCTGGAGGCCGAGAGCCCGGTAGACGGGGAGCGCCTCCTCGGAGGCCTCGTAGATGCACGGCGTCCAGCCGTTGCTCCGGCAGTGCGCGAGGTACGCCTTCACTCCGTCCGCGAGGTCGGCCTCGGGAGTGAGCGGATCTCCCGCGGCGAGGGCGACGCCGTTTCGTACCGCGTAGGCCACGAGCCCCCGTCCCTCGGCCAGCAGGAGGTGGTGCTTGTCGCCCTCGGCGGCGAAGCTCGCGAGCGAGGAGCGGGCCCACGCCCGCAACGCTTCCCGGACCGCCTCCGCGGGAGCCTCGAGCCGGCTCCGCGCGATCACGGGACGAAGGCACAGCACGAGGAGATAGAGGCGGCCCAGCCACCCCGCGATCTCGATAGAGCCCAGGAAGCGGGCGGCGCCGGCAGTACGGGGCACGATCGCCGTCTCGACGACGAGGATCCCGGCGCGGAAGGCCTGACCGAGAGCAGTCGTCCCCGAAGGCCAGTCGAACTGCCCCTCCAGGTGGCGGAGGCCCACTGCGCCGTACACGAGCACGAGGCCCGCGAGCACGGGACCCATGAGGACCGCGCGTCGCAGCGACAGGGGGTCGGTGCGGGCGTGGAAGCGACGGCGAAAGGCGACGAGATATACGAGAAGAAGAACCGCCGGCAGCGAGTGCTGCAAGTCGAAGCCGTGGCCGAGGTGCGTCCCCACCGAGACGGCGAGGGCCGCGGTGGCGACGCCCCAGGCCAGCGTCTTGCGCCGTGCGAGCTTGCGGGCCACCTGAAGCAGTGCCACTCCCGCGAAGAGCATGAGGGGCCGGCTGCGCTGCATGACCGCCAGCGGGAGCCAGTGCTCGAGAAAGACCACGGACGCCGCGGACCGCGGAGCGATCGCGGTCACCAGGTTGAGCACGCCCACGAGGGCGACGACCACGGGGACGAGGCCGTGGAGATCGGAAAGGCGCAGGCGGCCCTCGCGGGCGAGGCCGCGCAGGCGGCGCATCGCGAGAACGGCGGCGACCGTCGCCACGAGCGCGAGGCCGAGCACGACCTCGTAGCGCTCGACTCCGGCGAGACGCGAGGAGAGCGCGTTCCCCGCGGAGTAGCCGAGGAGGGCCATGGGCACCGCCCACATCACGCCGGCGAGGACGTCCACCACGGCGAAGGGCAGGAGCTCCATGCCGAGGGCCCCGCAGGCCGCGGGAATGGCGATTCGGAGCCCGTAAGCGAAGCGGCTGACGAGGAGGAGGAGGAAGCGGTGGCGGGCCACGAGCTCGAGGAGGCGGGAGAAGTGCCGGTGCGTCCCGTAGCGCTTCTCCAGCCAGTCGCGGCCGCGCTGGCGAGCCAGCGAGAAGTACGCGAGGTCGGCCAGCGTGTTCGCGAGGACCGCCACCGCGATCACCGCGGGGAGGGCGAATACTCCTCGCTGGGCGAGGAAGGCCGCGGCGAGGACGACGGCCTCGCCTTCCACGAGCACGCCGCCGAAGAGCAGCGTGTAGCCGTAGCGGATGAGCAGGGTCTCCATGGGTCGGCCGGCGGGCGGTCCGGGCCGAGCCGCGAGGGCCGGGAAGGCCCCCGCGGCGGCGGCCTCGGTCCGCGCCTAGCCCTGGTG
>JBKPBQ010000161.1:0-5330 GCA_046726955.1 Acidobacteriota bacterium | reverse complement strand
GCATGCCCCCTTCGGGCGCCTCCGCGTCCGCCGCGCTCACCGCGGAAAAGCGCGGCGCGGGTGTCGTCGCGGCACAACCGGCAAGCAAGAGCCCGGCCAGTACGGCAGTGGCGGACCTGGTCTTCATTGGTTTTTCATCCCTTCGAAAAGCGCGGACGAAATGGACCCCGGGCCACTACAGCCTCGGGTCGGCGCCGGGACTCACCAGCCGGGGCGCCGCAGGACTGCGGCGCGGGCTGGGCGCAGGCTCAGATCCTGAGGATCGACGGCGGGGATGGCGGCGGGGAGGAGGCCAGCCGGCTCGGGGGAATGGAATCGAGCGTCACAAGAGGAGAGAAGACGGGGATTTGCCCCTCGGAAACATCCGAGAGCGCCCGCAACGGGACGAGACCGAGGGGTGTCGTCGCGGATGCCTCAGCGGGCGTCGTCATGCATGCGCACGAACAGGCCTCCACCCTGGGCCGCAGCCCAGACCCCGCCGGCCCACCGCAGTGCCCTCTGCCGGAGGGTCTACCCCGCTTGGTGCACGGGCAGGGAGCGACGCTGACGCCGGCAACGACGAGCACCAACAGCAGGGTGAACCCGCGGGCGGCATGAAACCGCATGACGACTCGCAGCGTAGTCGACGCCGTCGGTCCGGTCAATGCGAAACGCCCGGTGGCGCTCCTCGATTTCGCAATCGATGAGCTTTTCTGAGCCTTCGGGCAGACGGCCAGGGTCGGCCGACCCACCTTTCCGCGAACGGGCACGGTCGCGGGGCAGATCCGATCCCGAGGAGGTCCTGACATGCGCTTTCGCTCGCTCGCTCTCCTTCTCCTACCCGCGATGACCGCCGTCCCCGCTCACGCCGCGACCGTCTACCTGAAGGTCAAGGCCGAGCCCGGCACGCAGCCCGTCCGCCTGACGGTCAAGGCCCTGAGCCACGTCCCCGTGAACCTTTCGCCGGAGCCCCTCGTTTACGTGGACGAGGGACAGGGATTCAGGGCGCGGCCAGACCTCCGCTGTCGCATCGCGAACACCGACAAGTCGCTGCGGCTGGAGGCGGATCGCGAGTTCACGGGGACGTGCGAGCTGCCGCTCGCGCCGTCACCGAAGCTTCGCGTGCGGCTCGGATACAAGGACGGCGAGACGCTCTCCACGTCGAACACCCTGACCCTCGCGGTCGCGGGCACGGCCACGGCGCAAGCGGGACGCTAGCCGCTCCGAACGCCCACGACGGAAGCCGCCGGGCGCCGCGGCCCGCCCGGTGGCTGGGTCTTTTCCGGAGGGCGACTGGTGCTGAAGGCGGGGAGAAAGTAGCCTTTCGCAAGGCTCCATGTGGACGACGTTCGAGGTCCTGCACCTGCTGGCGGCGGTGCCGCTGGCCATGCTCTTCGTCCTCCTCGTCCGCGACCACCCTTCCGACCGCAGCGCGCGGGCGACGCTCTTCTTCGTCACGGTAAGCCTCGTCCACGCCTTCGACCCCTTCGTCTCCACGTCCTCGCTCGTCGGCAAGGCGTTCTGGGTGGTGGGGGGGCTCACCGCCGCGTCGTTCTGGGTGCTCGCGAAGGTCCACTTCGACGACGACTTCCGCTTCTCCTGGGCTCACGCCGGCCTCATCGCAGTGGCGCTCGCCGCCTCGTGGGTCTCCCGCCCCGAGGGAGGCGGCGCGGGAGCGCTCCTGCGTCTCCTCCCCAAGGTCATCGGTCTCGCCTTCGTGATCCACGCGCTCCTCACCGTCTACGTGGGGGCCCGCTCCGACCTCGTGGTGAGCCGCCTGCGCCTGCGCTACGTGGTGCTGTGGTCGACCGGCACATACATCCTGATGAAGACGCTCATGGACGCGTTCGTGGAGGGCTCTCCGGCGGAAGCTCCCGCCGAGCTCCTCGCCGCCTGCGTGCGCAGCCTGCTCGCGTTCGGCCTCATCGCGATGTCGCTGAGCGTGCGGCCGGAGATCCTGCGCCCGCCGCGTCTCGTGCCGGAAGCTCCCGTGCTCGACCCCAGGCTCGCCGAGTCGCTCCACCGGCTGGTCGAGGAAGGCGCCATCTACCGGGAAGAAGGCCTGACGATCGGCGCGCTCGCGGAGCGCATGGCGGTGCACGAGTACAAGGTGCGGCAGCTCATCAACGACCACCTCGGCTTCCGCAACTTCAACGCCTTCCTGAACCACTACCGCGTGCGGGAGGCGCAGCGGCTGCTCGCCGATCCGCATACGCGCCACCGCAACGTGGCCGAGGTCGCCTACGAGGTGGGGTATCGCTCGCTCGCGCCCTTCAACCGCGCGTTCAAGGACACGACGGGCCAGACCCCCACCGAGTTCCGGAGCGCCCGGCTGGCCTGAGGCGGCGGGAAGCGGGCCGTTGACCAGGGGCTCGACCCCGGACGGCATTCGGTACTAACATCGCGGTTTGGCCCGCGCGCGGGCCGGAATCCCCCAAGGACGGAGGCCGAAGGACCACGATGGAGCTCGATCGCATCATCATCACGGGCGCCCGCCAGCACAACCTCAAGAACGTCACGGTCGAGATCCCCAAGAAGAAGCTCGTGATCCTGACCGGCGTCTCCGGGTCCGGGAAGTCCTCGCTCGCCTTCGACACCCTCTACGCGGAGGGGCAGCGCCGCTACATCGAGAGCCTCTCCGCCTACGCGCGGCAGTTCCTGGGGCAGATGGACAAGCCCGTCTACGACTCGATCCGCGGGCTCGCCCCCACGATCTCGATCGAGCAGAAAGCGGCGAGCGGCAACCCGCGCTCCACCGTGGGCACGATCACCGAGATCCACGACTACCTGCGCGTGCTCTGGGCGCGCGTGGGCCGCCTCACCTGCCACCGCTGCGGGCGGCCGGTGTCCCAGCAGTCGGCGCAGCAGATCGTCCACGAGGTCGCGGAGCTGCCCTCGGGGACGAAGTTCCTCGTCCTCGCCCCCCTCGTCAAGGAGAGGAAGGGCGAGCACAAGGACGTCCTCGAGGCCGTGCGCAAGTCGGGCTTCACGCGCGTGCGCGTGGACGGGATCGTGCTCTCCCTCGACGACGAAATCCGGCTCGACAAGAAGAAGAAGCACTCGATCGACGCGGTGGTGGACCGGCTGGTCGCCAAGCCGGGGATCAGCCAGCGCCTGAACGACTCGGTGGAGACGGCGCTCCGCCACGGCCAGGGGACGGTCATCGTCGCCCCCGAGGGCGAGCCCGAGAAGGTGCTCTCCGAGCACCGTGCCTGCCCGCACTGCGGGATCTCGTTCCCGGAGCCGACGCCGCAGCTGTTCTCCTTCAACTCCCCGCAGGGCATGTGCCCGGAGTGCTCCGGTCTCGGCACGCGCATGGAGATGGACCCCGAGCTCGTGGTCCCCAACCCCGACCTGTCCGTCAACGAGGGTGCGGTGAAGCCGCTGGGGGCCGTGGGCGAGGGGACGAGCTGGGGGACGGACGTCGTGCGCGCGGTGGCGCGCGAGCACGGCATCGACCTCAACAAGCCCTGGCGCACTCTCCCGCCGGCCCACCGCAAGCTGATCCTCTACGGGACGGGCGGGGAGCGCGTGCGCGTGCAGGTGCGCGGGTCGTGGGGCTCCGGCGCCTTCCGGATGCGCTACGAAGGCGCCATCAACTCGATGATGCGGCGGATGCGCGAGACGCGCTCCGAGGAGATGCGGCAGTACTACCAGAAGTACCTGTCCAGCCGTCCCTGCTCCGCCTGCGAGGGCCGTCGGATCCGCCCCGAGGCCCTGGGCGTGAAGGTCGGCGGCCGCAACATCGCGGAGGTGACGGCGCTCTCCGTGGCCACGGCCTACGAGTTCTTCGAGGAGCTCGACCTCAAGGGCTCCGAGGCCAAGATCGCGGCCGAGCTCCTGAAGGAGATCCGCTCGCGCCTGCGCTTCCTGCTCGACGTCGGGTTGAGCTACCTGACGCTCGACCGGCCCGCGCCCTCGCTCTCCGGAGGCGAGGGCCAGAGGATCCGTCTGGCCAGCCAGATCGGCAGCGAGCTCACCGGCGTCATCTACGTGCTCGACGAGCCTTCGATCGGGCTGCATCAGCGCGACAACCGCAAGCTCCTCGCCGCCCTCCAGCACCTGCGCGACATCGGCAACACCGTGGTCGTTGTCGAGCACGACCGCGAGGCCATGGAGGAGGCGGACTGGCTCGTGGACTTCGGCCCGGGAGCGGGACGCCAGGGCGGGCAGATCGTGGCCGCGGGGACTCCCGCCGACGTGATGAAGGCCAAGGCGAGCCTCACCGGCCGCTACCTGAGCGGCGATCTCGAGATCGAGGTCCCCCGCGAGCGGCGCCGTCCCGACGATCGCAAGCTGCGGGTGGTGGGAGCGCGCGAGAACAACCTCAAGGAGCTCAGCGTCGACTTCCCGCTCGGGCTCTTCGTGTGCGTCACCGGCGTGTCGGGGGCGGGCAAGAGCACGCTCGTGAACCAGATCCTCTACCCGGCGGTGGCCCGCGCCCTCCACGGCAGCGACCGGCCCGTCGGCGCGCACACCCGGATCGAGGGTGTGGCCGAGATCGACAAGGTCATCGACATCGACCAGAGCCCGATCGGCCGCACGCCCCGCAGCAACCCCGCCACCTACACCAAGCTCTTCGACCAGATCCGCGACTTCTTCGCGCTCCTCCCCGAGGCGCGCATGCACGGCTACACCCCCGGCCGCTTCTCTTTCAACGTCAAGGGCGGCCGCTGCGAGGCCTGCGAGGGCGACGGGGTGAAGCGCGTGGAGATGCACTTCCTCCCCGACGTATACGTGCCCTGCGAGGTCTGCCACGGCAAGCGCTTCAACGAGGCGACGCTGCAGGTGAAGTACAACGGCCTCTCCATCGCGGACGTGCTGGACCTCACCGTGGACGAGGCCTTGCAGCTCTTCAAGAATCACCCGCAGATCAAGCGGGCCCTGGAGACCCTGGTGGACGTGGGGCTGGGCTACATCACGCTGGGGCAGTCCTCGCCCACGCTGTCGGGCGGCGAGGCCCAGCGCGTGAAGCTCTCGCGCGAGCTGTCGAAGCGCTCGACGGGGCGGACGCTGTACATCCTCGACGAGCCGACGACCGGCCTGCACTTCGAGGACATCCGGAAGCTGCTGGGCGTGCTGGACCGGCTGGTGCAGGGCGGCAACACCGTCGTCGTCATCGAGCACAACCTCGACGTCATCAAGACCGCCGACCACATCATCGACATCGGGCCGGACGGCGGCGACGCCGGCGGCCGCGTGGTGGCCACGGGCACGCCGGAAGAGGTGGCGGCGGTCGCCGAGTCCTCGACCGGCCGCTACCTGGCGCCGCTGCTGCCGCGGCTGGCCGGACGACGGCTGGCCCGCAGCGGATGACGCAGGCGTCCGCGCCCGCGCGCGCGGACCCGCGC
>JBKPBQ010000160.1:0-16417 GCA_046726955.1 Acidobacteriota bacterium | reverse complement strand
CTGCTCGGCCCGGAAGCGCACGTCTTCCATGATGTTGGGAAGGAGCAGGGATACGCGGTCTTCCATCACGCGCCGGGCGATGGAGCGGCTCACGCGGGAGAGCGACTCCCCCCTCCGGCTCCGCGAGGCCTTGACCTGCAGGGAAGGGGGATGGCCCTCGAGGACCAGGATCGCCCCGCGCTCCGCGGGTACCGCCTCGAACAGAAGGTCGAGCACGAGGTCGAAGAGCTCCTTCAGCGGCCGGTGGACCACGAGCTCGCTCGCCGCCTTGCTCAAGATGGAGAGCACGCGGTTCTGCCGCTGCAGCTCGGCGGGGTCGATGGCGGGCTTGGTGTTGATGTCGGACAGCTCGCGCACGGAGAAGACGCGCGTTCCCTCCGGCTCGACCGCCTCCTCCTCGCCGTCCTCGGTGCAGAAGGTCAGGCTGTGCTCGCCGAGCGTGATCACGTCGCCCTCGCGGAGCCGGCGCTCGTCCTTGACGGGTTGCCCGTTGAGGAGCGTGCCGTTCTTGCTCTGCAGGTCGAGGACGTAGTAGCCGTCGTTCCTCTGCAGGATCTCCGCGTGGTGGCGGGACAGCCACTGGTCGGGGAGGAAGATGTCGCTCTCCCGCGAGCGGCCGATCGTCACCCGGTTCTTGACGAGGGGAAAGCGCTCCTTGGACCCGTCTGCGGTCTGGATGGCGATCTCGGGCATGCTGCAGGAAAGAACAAGTCTAGCACCGCCTATCGGGGGAGGGTCCAACGCTCAGGACGTTCTTCGGGTCCTCTCCAGGGCCGCGGCGAGGTCGGCGGCGACCTGCTGGCGCAGGGAAGCGGGACCGAGCACGTCCACCCGGGGGCTGAGGCCGAGGGCGAAGAACCGGGCCTGCTCCTCGTCCTCGAACTGGACGCGCAGGGTGACCCATCCCGCGTCGTCCGGGTCCGCCCCGTCCACGGGATCCGTGTTCCGCCAGGTCCGAAGCGACTCGGCCGTCCGCGGCTCCACGCGCAGCGTCGCCTCGTAGCGGGGCCGCTTGCGCAGCTCTTCCGTGGACGCCTTCCAGTAGGCCGCGAGGTCGAAGTCGTCGGGACGCTCGGCCGGACGGTCGAGGAGCCGCGCGTCCTCGATTCGCGAGACGCGGTACGTCCGGAAACCGTCAGCCGTCCCGGCCACGAGGTACCAGGTGCCGCCCTTGGCCACGAGGCCGAGGGGATCGACCGTGCGCTCCACGCGCTCCTGACGGGGCGCGTGGTACCGGATCGCGAGCTTGCGATCGCGGGCCACCGCGTCCTGGACGATCGGAAGCATGGCCAGGCTCTCGGGAACGCCGCGCCATCCCGTGGTGTCCACGTGGAGCCTCTGCCGGATCGAGGCCGCCTGCTCGCGGAGCGAGGTGGGCAGCGCCGCCATGAGCTTGTCGAGCGCGCGCTCGGCCGCGCGCGCCAGCCGCGGATCGCCGAGCACGCGGGGCTGGGCCATGAGCAGGGCGCGCAGCTCCGCCTCGTCGAGCCCGGGAACGCGCGTCCTCCAGCCCTCCTCGAGCTGCCAGCCTCCCTGCGATCCCCGCAGCGCGAAGACCGGCACTCCGGACGCGGAGAGCGCCTCCATGTCGCGGTGCACCGTACGCAGCGACACTTCCAGCCGCTTCGCGAGCTCGCGGCCGGTGAGGCGGCCGTGGGCCTGCAGGAGCAGGAGCGTCGAGAGCAGCCGGTCCGCCCTCAAGGCGCCGTCACTTTGCCGGGAGGGCGGGGAGCGAGTAGTCGAAGTCGTAGAAGTGCTTGCCGCCTTCCTCGATCCGGATGGCCATGGTGCCCGTGATGCCGGCGAGCTCTCCCGTGCCGGAGTCGGGGACGACGGTGATCGTGAGGTGCGGCGCGCCGCGCGTCATGAAGGCGCTGTGCTGGAGCACGAAGGTTCCCTTTCGACCGGCGAGCGTGGCTTCGACGCGCTCGAGCGCAACGTAGGCGGCCGAGCCTTCGACGGCGGTCGTGGCCGTGAGCATCTCGCCGTGGCTCGTTCCCTCGAGCGCGCCGTTGAGCTGCTTGTCGGCCGACATCCGTCAATGTGGACCTCCGGATAGGCTGAGGCTACGCCTTATATATGTCAGATTCCGTCATGATTGACGGGGGGGCGGGTGAGCGGGCCCAGGGAGCGTCAGTCGGCGATCTTGAGAACGAGCTTGCCGATGTTGTCTCCCCGGAAGAGGCCGAGCAGGGCGTCCGGGAACGAGTCCAGGCCCTCCACGATCTGCTCGCGAGACTTGAGCCGTCCCGCGGCCATCCACCCGTAGATCGCCCGACAGGCCTCACCGTAACGGTCGGCGTAGTCGAAGACGCGGAAGCCCTCCATCCGCGCGCTCTTCGTCAGGAGCGGCCAGTAGTCGGTCACGCAGCGGAAGGGCGCGGGGTCGTTGTAGCGGGAGATTGCGCCGCACACGACGACGCGCGCCCCGCGGGCGATCTGCTTCATCACCGCGTCGAGGATCGGCCCTCCCACGTTGTCGAAGAAGACGTCGACGCCGTTCGGACAGCAGGCCCGCAGGCCGGCGTCGAGGTCGCCGTCCTTGTAGTCGATGGCCCCGTCGAAGCCGAGCTCCTCCACGACGAAGCGGCGCTTGGCCTCTCCGCCGACGATGCCGACCGCCCGGGCGCCGAAGATGCGGGCGATCTGTCCCGCGATCATGCCCGTCGCCCCCGCCGCGGCGGACACCACGACGGTCTCGCCGGGGCGAGGTCGTCCCACTTCCACGAGCCCGAAGTAGGCCGTGAGGCCGGTCGCCCCGAGCGCGCTCAGGTAGACGGGAAGGGGGAGCACCGAGGCGTCGATCCTGGCCGTCCCGGAGTCGTCGGAGAGCGCGTAGTCCTGGACGCCGAACACGCCGGTCACGTGGTCGCCAGGAGAGAAAGCGCCGTTGCGGGACGCCACGACGCGGCCGACGGCGGCGGCCCGCATGACGTCGCCGAGGGCGATGGGGGCATAGGACGATCCCTCGCCCATCCAGTCCCGCATGGCGGGGTCGAGCGAGATGTGCGTGACCCGGACGAGCAGCTGGCCGTCGGCGGGCTCGGGCACGGGCTCTTCGACGCAGGCCCAGTCTTCGCGGCGGGGCAGGCCCACCGGCCGCCGCGCCACGCGAAATTGCCGATTGCGGGAGGGTGTCGTCAACGCCTCGCGGTCCCGAGGCGCACGCGGTCGGCGGCGAGCTCGCGGAGCTGCGGATCGCCCGTGTCCCAGGCCACCTTGAGCGTGAGCGCGACGAAGCGCCAGCCCGTGCCCTGGTGCCGCAGAGTGAAGACGTAGAGCCCGGCCACGTGCCACAGGCGCTGCACGCCGTGCTCGTCGATCCGGAAGGTGGCGTTGAGCTGGGCGCGCGCCGCCACGTCGTCGCCTTCGGGATCGACGATCACGCCGGCGATCACGTGCTGCGTGCTGTCGAACCCGGGCAGGTAGCTGCGCCAGCCCGTGACGAGATCGGTCGCCTTCACTACCGCGGCCACGCCCCCGGGCATGGAGGAATAGTCCAGGCGGACCTCCTCGGCGAGCAAGCCCAGCAGGTCATCCCACCGGAGCTCGTCGGCGTAGAGCCCGAGCCGATAGACGGCGTCGACGATCGCAGCGTGATCGTGCGCGCTGATCATGGCGTACGGGAGGGTGGTGCGGAAACGACGGAAGAATGGAGGCCATTGTCTCACGAACCGTACCCGAACTAAGCTTGGGCACCGCACCTAGACTCCCGGGCCCCTCCCCCGGCCGTGGGAGGCCATTGTCGGAGCTGCTCCGCGTCCAACCGGAACTGGCACCGCCTGCGCAACGGTCCCGCGTCTTCGCGCGGGTCCGCGGCGTCTGGGGTAGAGCGGTGCTCGCCGTCGCGGCCTTCACGCTCCTCACGCTCCTGCTCGCGGTGACCGCGTCCTCGGGACGGTCCGGGCCGAACGCCGCAGGGTGGCTGGTCCTTTCCGGGCTCGTTTTGGCCGGGATCGCCTACGGCGGCCTCGTCGTCCTCGAGCTCTGGCTCCTGCAGCTGCTTCCGCGAGCGTACCAGTGGACCCTCGCGGCGGCGGCCTTCGTGATGGGCTCGATCCTCGCCGTCGAAGGGGTCGCGCGCGCGATCTGGGGCCTGCCCATCGTCTTCGCCGGCGTCTCGCTGCTCGGCGCCGGCCTCGCCGGGATCGTCCGGCCGAGGCCCTGGCATGGCCGGCGGAAGGAACGCGTTCTTCTCGGAGGCGCGGCGCTCATATTGCTGCCGCTCGGCGCGTGGCTTCTCTGGCCGGGACGCGCGGCGAGAGTGGTCGCGGTTCCTCCCGCGATGGCGGCCGCGCGCCTCACGCTTCCGAACCCGTCGCAGCTCGGGCCGTACGACGTGCGCCAGTGGAGCTACGGAGGCGGCGAAGACCGGCGCCGTCCGGAGTACGGCTCGGGAGCCACGTGGCGCGCGCCGAGCGTCGACGGCTCGTCGCTCCTGCCGGGCTGGAGCGGCGTGCGGGGCGCGGCGCGCACGCGCTACTGGGGGTTCGATTCGCGGCGGCTGCCCCTGCAGGGCCGCGTGTTCCTGCCTGAAGCCGCGGGCCGCTTTCCGCTCGTCGTTTTCGTCCACGGCCAGAGGAACGCGGAGACCGTATCGGACCGCGGCTTCGACTACTTCTTGCGCCTCCTCTCGAGCCGAGGGGCCGCCGCGGTGTCCATCGACGAGAACTTCCTCAACTACTCGCTCGCGGACATGCTCGGGGGAAGCGAGGTCGACCTCTCCGAGGACATCGACGCCCGCGCCTTCCTGCTCCTCGAGCACCTGCGCCTCTGGCGCCACTGGAACGAAGAGCGCGATCACCCGCTCTTCGGCCGCGTGGACCTGACGCGCGTCCTCCTCGTGGGGCACTCGCGCGGCGGCGAGGCGGCCGCCCTCGCCGCCGTGCTGAACCGGCTCAGCGCCCATCCCGGCCTGGGCCGGCTCGGCTTCGACTACGGGTTCTCCATCCGCGGGATCGCGGCCCTGGCTCCCCCCGACGCGAGCGTCTTCCCGGGAGGCCGCCCCCTCCGTCTCGAGGACGTGGACTACCTGGTGCTCCACGGGTCGAAGGACGGCGAGGTGCCGTCTTACGCGGGCTCGCGGCAGTATCAGCGCGTACGCTTCACGACGGAAGGACCGTGGTTCAAGGCCGGCGTGTACGTGCGCGGGGCGGACCACAGCCAGTTCAACTCCGACTGGAGGGGCGGCGACTTCGCCTTTCCTGCTCGGCTGCTGCAGAGCCGCCGGTCGGTGCTCGCGCGCGCCGACCAGGAGCAGGTCGCCGCGACGTTCGTCTCCGCCTTCGTGGAGGCGGTGCTGCACGGACGGGACGAGTACCGCGCGCTCTTCCGTGACGTCCGTGCCGCACCCTCGTGGCTTCCCGCCACCGACTACGTCCAGCAGTACTGGGATGCCGGGACGCGGGTCGTCGCCGACTTCGAGGAAGACCTCGATCTCGCCACGGCGACTCTAGATGGGGCGCGCGTCTCGGCGCGCGGCCTCGCCGAGTGGAGCGAAGGTCCGCTGACGCTCCGGGCGCTCCCTTCCGAAACGCGCGTCGTCCGACTCGGATGGCCGAGGTCCGCCGGCGACGCTGCGGCGGCGCGGCCGTTCTACGCGATAGCGCTGCCGGACTGGGCGAGGACGGCCGCGGCGTCTCGGCTGACCTTCCATCTCGCCGACCTGCGCCGCGACGCGGCCGCACCGCTCGACGTGCGGGTGGAGGCCTCGGACCGTTCGGGGCACGCTGCCGGCGTCCGGCTGAGCGCCGTCGGCGGCCTCCTTCCTCCCATCCCGACAGATGTCTTCAAGGCGGGGTTCCTGGACCCCCGGGGCGAGTCCGAGCCCGTGCTCCAGCGCTTCGAGATCGCCCTCGAGGATTTCCGGGCGGTGAACCCCGCGTTCGACCCGGGAGCGCTCGCGTCGGTGCGCTTCGTGTTCGACGCGAGCCGGTCGGGACGGGTGGCCCTCGACGACGTGGGCCTCCGCTAGCGGAGCGCCTGGCTCGCGGCCGCCGGCGTCGCTCCCTGCCGCCGCATCGCCCGGCTGGCCCGGCGATACCGGAGGTCGAGGCGGACGAGGTCGGCGATCGCCCGCGGCCACGAGCCGCTCTCCCGCCGCATCGAGCGGATCCTGTGCGGCAGCAGCACGAGCGGGAAGAGGACGGTGGCGGCGACCGCGAGGAGCGAGGCGCGCCATTCCCGGCGCAGGACGCGCTCGAAGCACTCGCGGCAGTCGGCGAGCGTGATCGGCGACCGGCCCTCGATCCAGAAGCAGGCGAGGAGGCCGCGGAAGGCGATGGGCTCCGCGAGCATCCGCTGGTGCTTCTCCGGCGAGCCCGTGAGGAGCGTCTTCTTGCTGAGCGGCTGCTGGCTCCACAGGCCGCGCATGGTGAGGGCGACGCGCGTCGTTTCGGCGTCCTGCGTCTTGTGCAGCAAGTCCGTCCTGGCCACGATCACGTCTCCCGGTGAGACGTCGGGGGCAACCGCGATCGCGTTCACGACCGAGTCGGGGCAGGGCAGGGAGCCGATGCGGCCGTCGTCGGTCTCGTAGCGGAGGACGCCGTCCTGGACAGCGGCGGCGCCCCTCCGCACCACCGCGGCGAAGACGTCGGGGGCGGCCGCGCGCAGGCTGTCCATGGGGACGAGGCCGAGCCCCGACTTGTCGGGCCGCGGCTTCACGATCGGCATCCAGAAGTTCAGGTAGTGGTAGTGGTCCTGGACCGTGTAGTACGACTTGTGGTCCGTGTGCCAGCCGAGCTTCGTGTACTCCGTGGGGAAGAAGAAGCCTTCCTCGCTGATCGTGTCCGTGCGGATGTCCGTGGCCTCGCGGATCGCGGGGAGGAGGCTCGCCAGCCGCAAGGCCACGAACTTCACGTCCTGCGGCTTCGCGACCATCGAGACGTAGAGCGTCTCGCCGCGGCGCGACTGCTCCCAGGCCCGGCGGACCTCGTCCACCTCCGCCGGCGAGAGCAGCGAGCGCACGACGACGAACCCCCGGGTCTGCAGGTCCGCCCAGCTCACCGACATCGTCGTGCCTCTCGCGTGGCGGGTATCCTCCCATGCTCCGGCGGGCGAGTGGTGGTGTCGAGGATCACCCGCTCGCCTACCGTCCCTCGCCGAGCCGGCGCTGCGTCCTCTTGAGCTTCTCCTTGACGCCGTTCTCCGCGCCGTCCTTGATCTTGCCCATGAGCACTCCCGCGAGCATGCCGGTGGGGGGGTCGAGCCGCGTGCGGTAGAGGAGGACGAGGTACATCGTCTTGCCGTCCCCGGTGGCGACACCCGCCATCATCTCGAGGCCCGCGTTGTAGTAGTGGCTGGCGGCGAGGAGCTTGGTGGCGACGAGCGCGCCCCCGTCCCTGCGGTACGTCGTCTGGTGGAAGCCGGAGATGACGGGCTTCGGACCGAACGTGTCCTTCGTCCAGTAGAGGACGTCCTCGGCGTCGGCGAGCGCGCCCTGCGGGTAGCTCGCAAGGTAGTCGTGGAACTCCTTCACGTACTCGACGAGGTACGGAGAGTGAGCGAGGAGCGACCGGTACTCCTGGGCGCGCGACCGGGCCGTCTTCTTGTCGAGCGTGTCGCCGAGCGCGTCCATGCCGCCCTTCTCGTAGGCGGCCGCGTAGTCGACGATGCCCTGGTTGAGGATCGCGACGGCGCGGCCCTGTGCGTCGGCCGCCGACCAGTCGACCTGGGACAGGATCTCGAGCCCCTTCGTGCCGAGCTTCACGTCGCAGCTTCCCGGCTTGCACTTGCGGAGGGCGGCCACGTCGTCGGGAGGCCAGGTGAGCCCCGCGAGATCGGCGAGGGTGGGGGGCGCGCCGAACATCCCCATCTCCACGACCTGCGGGACCTTGCGGAGCTTGGGGACGTCCTTGGCGAGGCGCAGGAGCAGGTCGGGATCTCCGGCGGTCTTCACCGCTCCGAAAGCGGCGATCTCCGAGGCGTCGGCCATGGGCAGGAGCTTCGTGACCACCTCGCCCTTCTCCACGGCCGCGAGCTGCGCCTCGTCGAGCTTCACCGACGTGCGCAGGAACCTCTGGAGCCGCGCCTCGATGGTCTCCTCGGCCGCCGCTCCGAGCACGAGAGCGACGACGGCCACGGCTGCGATCACTTCGGCAATCCGTCTTCTCACGACGCACCTCTCCAACACCTGCCCGTGCTTCTCGAGAGGCGAGCGGAGCTGGGCGCGGGTCAACCCCAGACGCCCCCGCGTCGTCGCTAGTCCGCTCTCTTCTTGGCGGGCGGGCGCTTCTTGACGGCGAAGTAGCCCTTGCGGACGCGCACTTGCAGCTCGGGCCGGCTCGGGATCTTGAGCGAGATCGTGCGGTAGCCGCCGTCGGGGGCGCGCTTGGGGGAGTACGCGAGCAGGTAGTGGTTCTTGAGCTCGTTCGAGATGGCCTGGAAGACCTTGATGAGGTCGCCGACCTTGCTGGGGGCGAAGTAGTCGCCGCCCGTCTCGTCCGCGACCTTCTTCAGGAAGCCCTTGGCGCTTCCCCCGAACATCCCGCCGCCGCTGCCCGTGAACCCGATCGAGTACACCGTGGCCTCGACGGCGCGCGCGTAGTCGACGACCTCCTGCTCTTTCATCTGGCTCGTGGTGTCGGCGCCGTCGCTGAAGACGATGACGGCCTTGCGCCCCGGCTCGTCCTTGATGCGCTCGAGGCTGTAGTGCAGCGCGTCGTAGAGGCTCGTGCCTCCCCAGGCCTGCAGCCCGTCCACGAACCGCTCCAGCCGGTCGGTGTCGCTCGTGAACTCGACGCTGCCCTTCACCGTCTCGTTGAAGCTGACCACGAGCGCGCTGTCGACGTCCTCGAGCTTGTAGACGAAGCTCAGCACCGCCTCCTGCAGGAAGCGCATGCTGGGCTTCATGCTGCCGCTGGTGTCGAGGACGAGGACGACGGAGAGCGGAATGCGATCCTCGCCCGGTCCCGCGCCCTCGCGGAAGTACGTGACCTCCTGGGGGACCCCGTCCTCCGTGAGCTGCACGTCCTTGGGGCCCAGGCCCTTCACGAAGTGCCCGGCCTTGTCGAAGACGATCGCCGTCACCGAGACGACGTCGACGCCGACCTCGAGCGTGAGGGGAGGCGGCGATTGGCCGGGAGACGGCGAGGGCGTCGGCGTCTGGGCGGACGCAGAGGCGCGGAGCCCCAGCGTCATCGCCCCCAGGGCGAGGAGGAGCGGCAGCCGCGTCTTCACGCGGTCTTGACCGGCGCCGGTGAGGAGGCGAGCCGTCGCGCGGCCCAGCCTCCCGCGAGCACGATCAGGAGCACGACGAGCAGCGGGACGAGGATCGCGAGCGCGAAGAGCGCGACCGTCACGATGTCCTCGAGGACGCTGATGATGGGGTTGGCGAGCCCGGCCGTGAAGACGGTGGAGGCGGTGCGCAGCGCGGACTTCGCGGCGTGGGGGACGAGGGCGGTGGGCGCGCCCACGACCACTCCCAGGACGAGCGCCGTCAACGGGTCGGGTACGAAGCCGAGGACGGAGGCGGCGAGGAGCGCCCCCGCCGCCGGCCGCAGCGGCGTGCCGATGATGTCGAGCGCGTGGTCCACCGCGGGAATCTTGTCTCCCACAAGCTCTATGACGCTGGCCACGGCGAAAATGGCGAGGGCTTTGTTGGAAGCCAGGAACTGGAAGCCCGGTCCCAGGTCGAGCCAGCCCGCGCGAGCCACGGCCCCCGCGAGCAGCAGGGGCAGCCAGGCGCGGAACCCGGCGCACGCGGCGAGCGCGATGGCGAGGCCGATCGTGGGAATGTGCTCCAGGAGCGTCGAAGCGTCCATGGATCGAGCCTAGGGCCGGTCGTCTTCGGGTGTCAAGGACGCTACTCGGAGTGCAGGGTGACCTGGAAGCTCTCGATGCTCTTCATGGCCCGGCCCTTGAATTCCATGAAGCCGCGCGCCTGCTCCACCGACACGGTCGTCGTGCGTCCGGCCGCCACCTCGATCACCGCCTCGCCTCCCGCGAGGTCGCGCCAGTGCGGCTCCAGCGACGTCCCCTCGTTCGACTGGTAGCCCACGCGGATCCGGCGCGTGCCCACCCAGCCGGCGGGCAGCTCGAGGGTGAGGTGGACGCGGCCCCCCTGCACCTGGGGAGGAGCGAGGAGGACACCCGGCACCGGGAGGAGCTTCAGCGTTTCAGGGTTGAACTCGAACGAGTTCACCACCGCCTTGGGAAGGTCACCGGGGTCGAGCTTCGAGTCCACGTACGCGGCCACCGTCTTGTCGTCGAGGCGGATCGCGAACTGCAGCGACGGGTCGGCGGGCGGCGTCTTGGGGTCCCAGGCCTGCCAGAAGGTGTTGCCGCCGAGGTCGAGGACGAGCTTGACGGGGGCCGGAGGAGGGCTGGGCGTCACCGTCGGCGCCTGCACGACCGTGTGCAAGTACTCCTCGCTCCCGTCCTCCTTCTTGATGTGGTCCACCTTCTCCAGAGGGATCACGAGCAGTCCGTAGGGCGTCTGCACGCGGATGCGCCGCGTCCCGCGGGCCACGATCTGTCCGGTGACCTGGTCGCCGTCGCGGAGGTAGACGACGTCCGCGGAGGCGACGGACGCGGCGAGGACCGCGGCCACTACGAATGCGATGGGTCTCAATTGCCCTTCTTGAAGAATTTCTTGAAGAGTCCGCCCTCCGTGCCGCCGCCGTCGGGGCTCGGCGACTCCTCGGGGACGGACGCCATCTCCGACATCGCGCCTTCGTGGTCGGGCTGCAGCTCGAGGACCTTCCTGAACATCGACTCCGACCGCGCCTTGAGCCCGCCCGCCTTGTAGATCGAACCTAGCATGAAGTGTGCCTCGACGTGCTTGGGGTCGATCCGGACAAGCTCCTTCAGCGTGTTCTCGGCTTCCTTCACCCACTTCGGGTTCTTCAGCTTCGCCTTGGCCATCGCGATGTGGCCGCGGGCGACGAGCTTCGGGTTCTTGGCGAGCGGGATCGCGGTATCGAGGAGCTGGATCGCGTCCCAGTACTTCTCCTTCTCGATGAGCTTCTCCGCCTTGCGGATGTCCTCCTCCGCCTGACGCGCGAGCGTCTCGGGGTCGGGGGGCGGAGGCGGCGGCTCGGGCTGCGGCGGGCCGGGCAGCACCCGACCCGTCGTGTCGCGCGGCAGCCGCGCCTCGTAGGCCTCGCGCGTCTTCGGGTTCTTGAGCGTCTCGTAGGCCTGGCCGAGCTTGATGAAGAGCGCCTCGAGCTGGTCTCGCAGGTCGGTCAGCGACTCCCCGTGGTGGACGTCCGGATGAAAGCGCTTGGCGAGGCGGAAGTAGGCCTCCTTCACCTGCGCCTCGGTCGCCGTGCGCTCGATGCCCATGAGCTCGAAGTGGTTCTTGTCCTTCATCGTCTCGAAGGCTTCGAGGATCTCCTTCCTCCGGCTCGCGCCACTGTCCACGGCGGGGGCGGCGGCCGCGGGGGCGGGCGGAGGAGCGACCGGTGGCGGCTGGGGAGGCGCGGGAGCCCGAGGGGGAGCGGCCGCGGCGGGCGGCGGAGGAGCAGTGGGCGGAGGCGGAGCCGCGGGCGGAGCGATGGGGGGCGACGGAAGGGGAGGGGGAGACGCCGCGGCCGCAACCGGTCGCGCCGGCACCGTCCTCGCCTTCTTCTCCCCGTATTCGAGGATCCCGGTGCACAAGAGCCCGAACAGGCTCTTCTGCGTCTCCTCGGCGGGAAGCGGGATGAGCTGGATGACCTCGCGCGCGCTCGTCACGCCGTCCACTCGCGAGAGCACGAACCCGTCGGCGGGGGAGAGGGTGATCTTCTGGAAGCGGAGGAGCGGATCCGGCGAGTGCTGGAGCACGCGGTCGATGTCGCCGAGCGCGTAGCGCACCACGTCCGGGTCGGTGAGGGCGCGGACGGCCTCGAGGATGAGCTCGCCGGTCGAGAGCTTCAGCGTCAGCTCGGATTCGCCCTCCGCGACTTCCTCCTCCACGAACTCGTACGTGCCCTCGTTCCAGGTGAACACCTTGGTCAGGCTGTCGTGGACGTGGAGGGCGATCGCGTCCTCGAGCTTGCTCGGCTCGAGCGCGCCGATCTTGATGAGGGCCTGGCCGAGGCGCATCTTCTCCCGAACCACGAAGTTCGCGGCCCGCGCGAGGTCGTGGGCGGAGACGAGGCCCTTCTTCTGGAGGAGCTCGCCCAGCCGGCCTTCGGTGACGTTGGTCTGGACGTTGACGATCGTGCCCCGCGCGAAGCGGACGCTGTAGCGATCGGTGCCGCGCAGGAACTGGAGGGTCCCGCTCTTGCGGCCGACGTAGATCTCCCGCAGGAGACCGGGGACGACACCCTCCTCTATGGTGCCCTGCATCTCGCGATGATCCCCGCGAGTATAGCGCCAGTTCGGGAGGGGGCCGCTCCCGCGGGGCGCCCCCGCTCGCTACTTCTTGCGGGCGGGCCGGTCCTTGAGCTCCACCGGGTTGAAGCGGTGGACGAGCGGCAGGTCCTTCATGGTGACGACCCCGGGCCGCGCCGCCATCACCTTCGGGATGGCGTTGACGACGATCGCGGCGGTGGCGATGTCTCCCGCCACCCCTCCCGCCACCGTGGCGTCGATCGGGGGGTCGCCGTCCACGAGCACGTGGTCGCGCGGCGACTCCGCCCCCACGTACATCTGGAGGTCGAGGCTGATCGCGAGCTCGCCGTCGCGGTAGCCGCGGGCCGACTGCTTGATGCCCGCCGCCGCGCCCGCGGGGATGCGGAGGTACTCGGTGTCGAGGTCGCGGGGGGCGATCGCGGGCTCCAGGGTCTCGTCCACGCGGTCGAGCTTCCAGCCGAGCCCCTGCGCGATCATGTAGACGGACTCGGGCAGGCCCACGTGCCGCACCGAGTTCTCCGTGACCGCGCGCCGGAACTGGCTGAGGTTGAGCCCCGCGCCCACCTTGCGCTGGAGGGGCAGGCGGCGCGACGCGGCGTCCACGACGCGGGTGACCGCGATCCGGCGGACCTTCGCGCAGGGAGCGGTGAAGACGAGGGCGAGGGTGTCCATGGCGTAGCCGGGGTTGACCCCCGTGCCGAGCACGGTGACCTTCTTCCTCTGGGCGAGCCGGTCCAGCTCCTTGAAGTGCGGCTGGTTGCGGGGAGTGGGGAAGCTGAGCTCCTCGCAGGTGCTCACCACGTTCATGCCGCGCTGGACGAGGGCCGCGATCTGGGGCTTGACGTCCTTGAGGGACGAGCCCGTGCAGAGGATCGCGACGTCCGCCTTCGACTTCCTCACGAAGCGCACCGGGTCGCCCGCGACCTTGATGCGCAGCTTCCTGGAGAGGCCCAGCGCCGGTCCCAGGTCCTTGCCCGCGTACTGCGGAGAGGGGTCGGTGGCCCCCACGACCTGGAGGCCCTCCGTCCCGAGCACGATCCTTGCGATCCCTTGGCCGATCGGTCCCAGCCCGACGAGCACGACCTTCAGGGGACGAGCCATACCGTCTTCATCCTCGTGGTTCGATCCGACGTTGTGCCCGGCCTTCGTGCCCGGCGTCCCCCGGGCTCTTCGCCTAACGCTCGACCTGGATGGTCGCCGTCTCCTCCTCCGCCTCGACCGACATGATCACCGTGGACTGGATGGGAAGCAGTGTCGTGTAGTTCTTCCCGGACGCCTCGAGGAGCACCTCGAAGAAGCCGTCCGGGGCCACCCTCACGAGCTTTCCCTTCGCCACCTTCGCCCCCAGCGTGTTGGCCAGGATCTCGCTGTAGATCCGTACGGACGCCTCGCGCTCGATCATGTCTATAGCTCCTTCAGGCTCTTGCGCACGACCTCGAGCCCCCGGTCCGCGTCCGCCGTCGTGAGGTTGAGGGCGGGCCGGAAGCGCAGCGACCGCACGCCGCTCGTCAGGAGCAGGAGCCCGTTCTCGATGATCCGCTCGTGGGCCCTGGTGCGCAGCTCGGGGGTGGGAAGGTCGAGGGCGATCATGAGGCCCCGGCCGCGCGCGTTGCCGACGAGCGGCGACAGCTCGCGCTGGAGCTCCTCGAGGCCCCGCCGCAGGTGGTCGCCGACCACGCGCGCGTTCTCGACGAGGCGGTCCTCCGCGATGATCTCGAGGAAGCGCGCGCAGCGGACCATGTCCGTGAGGCCGCCGCCCCAGGTAGAGTTGATGCGCGAGGGGACCTTGAAGACGTTCTCGGGCTCCTCGTCCACCTTCGGTCCCACCAGGCACCCGCAGACCTGCGTCTTCTTGCCGAAGGCGAGGGCGTCCGGCTGCAAGCCGTAGTGCTCGTGCGCCCACATCTTGCCGGTGAGGCCGATGCCCGTCTGTACCTCGTCCACCACGAAGAAGCACTCGTGCTTGCGCGCCGTCGCTTGCAGCGCCTGCAGGAACTCGGGGCGGAAGTGGTTGTCCCCGCCCTCCGCCTGGATGGGCTCGATGATGATGGCGGCGACGTCGTCGGGGTTGTCGGCGAAGGCCTTCTCGATCTGCTCGAGGGCGAGCTGCTCCGCCGCGACCACGTCGCGCTCCACCTCCGGGGTCGCCGGGAAGCGTAGCTTCGGGTTGTCGATCCTCGGCCAGGGGAACTTCGGGAAGTAGTCGGTCTTGCGGGGATCGGTGTTCGTGAGAGAGAGCGTGTAGCCGCTGCGGCCGTGGAAGGCCTCGCGGAAGTGGATGACCTGCGTTCCCCTCTCGCCCGCGATCCCCTTCGCCTTGTTGCGCCGGACCTTCCAGTCGAACGCGACCTTGAGCGCGTTCTCGACGGCGAGGGCGCCGCCCTCGATGAAGAAGGCGTGCGGCAGGTACGAAGGCATGGCCAGCCGGGCCATCGTGTCCACGAACTGCGCGTACTCCACGCTGTAGACGTCGGAGCAGGAGGGCTTGAGCTGCGCCACGCGGTGCAGTGTGGCCAGGAACTCCGGGTCCTTCATCTTCGGGTGGTTGTAGCCGAGCGGGTTCGAGCCGAAGAAGGTGCAGAAGTCGAGGTACTCGCGCCGGCCGCGCGCGTCGTAGAACCACGAGCCGTGGCTCCGCTCGTAGTCGAAGACGACGTCGAAGCCGTCGGCGAGGAGGTGACGGCCGAGGACCGAGTGGACGTCCGCCGGGGAAACAGGCAGCAAGGAAGTGCTCATGGTTATCGAAAGCTCCGCAGAGGCGACGGTTGACCGAAGAGGACGGTGGACAAACGGGCCACCACCGCCTTAGGTCATCCCCCGGTCGTATTGCGACAAGAGCTCTCGATTCAATGCTTTAGCCTGTGCGAAACCGACGCCGGAAATCGCTCCGACGCGGCCAGTATGCGGCCAATGTTAACACAGAGAATCGGGGGGGTATAATCGCCGCGTCCGCATGGTCTCGCCCATCGACCCCGGTTTCCTCCGCAACTCCGATCTCTTCGAAAACCAGCCGGAAGAGGTGCTTCAGGCCGTTCTCGCCCAGGGCCAGGTCCTCCAGTTCGGTCCCGGCGACATGGTCTTCGGCCAGGGGGAGGAGGGCGATCGCCTCTACATCGTCAAGAGCGGCGTCCTCGAGATCCTGTCCGCCCCCGTCGATGGGACGGAGGCGGTGCCGGTCGCCTATCTGGGAAAGGGGGAGGTTCTCGGGGAGCTGGCCCTCCTCACCGGGTCTCCCCGCAGCGCCACCGTGCGCTCCCCGGAGTCGGCAGAGCTCTTCACGGTGGACAAGTCGGTCTTCATGGACCTCATGGAGACGCTGCCCCTCCTCTCCCGCAACCTCTGCATCGTGCTCGCCCGCCGCCTCGAGGCCACGACGCTCAAGGTGCCCCGGGCCGGCGGCGGCAAGCAGCTTCAGGGCAACCTGAAGTTCTTCGACCTCGCAACCGTCATCCAGACGCTGATCGGCTCGCACCAGACGGGCACCCTCGTGGTCACCCAGGAGGGTGGGAAGCAGAAGATCGCCGAGATCTTCTTCTTCAAGGGCAACATCGCCCGCGCCCGCTACAAGCAGCTCGCGGGGGACGACGCGGTCTTCCAGCTCTTCCAGAGCTCGCTCGAAGGCGAGTTCGCCTTCGCCGGCCGCCAGGTCCAGGAGGACGAGGTCCAGACCGACATCTCGATGCCCGCGATCTCCCTGCTCATGGAGTCCGTCCGCCTCCAGGACGAGCTCCCAGGGCTCAAGGAGAAGCTCCCGGACCCCGAGCGCGTCTTCCACCAGAAGGCGGGACACCTGCAGTGGGAGGAGGCGGAGACGGTCGAGCTCGCCGCGTCGGTCTGGTCGCGGCTCAAGAAGGGCGCGTCGCTGAACGACCTGATGCGCGACGTGCCCCGCAACTCCTACTCCATCTACCGGACGATGGTCACGCTCGTGGAGACGGGCCAGGCCGGCTAGCGTCTATACCCGCGTCGCCTCGCGGATGAGCTGGCGCAGGCGCGCGCCTTCCTCCTCGGCTTCCTCGAGCTCCGCGGAGATGCGGGTCATGTGGTGGCGCTTGGCGAGGAACAGGAAGTTCGCGAGCTCGAGGAGCGCGCCGGTGATGAGGGCGATCCCCACGGCATTGCCGATCAGCTCGCCGTTGAA
>JBKPBQ010000159.1:0-5023 GCA_046726955.1 Acidobacteriota bacterium | reverse complement strand
CTGCTGGACCCCACCGCGTACCCGTCCGTCCACGCCGGGGGGGACGTCATCACCACGACCGTGGACGCGGTCGTGAAGTGGGGGCGCAAGTCCTCCATCTGGCCGATGCCCTTCGGCACCGCCTGCTGCGCCATCGAGTTCATGGCCTTCACGGCCTCGCATTACGACGTGGCGCGCTTCGGGGCGGAGGTGCTGCGCTTCTCGCCCCGCCAGGCCGACCTCATGTTCGTGGCGGGGACGATCCCCGACAAGCTCGCCCCCGTCCTGAAGACGATCTACGAGCAGATGCCGGAGCCCAAGTGGGTCATCTCCATGGGCGTCTGCGCGAGCTCCGGCGGCTTCTACCGCTCCTACCACGTCATGCAGGGGATCGACGAGATCATCCCGGTGGACGTCTACGTGCCCGGCTGTCCGCCGTCGCCGGAAGCGCTCCTCGCCGCGATCATGAAGATCCAGGAGCGGATCTCCAAGGGCGAGCAGGCCAAGGCCCCCCAGGGCGCGCACCGGCTTGGAGCTTCCGGCGACGGTGCGATCGAGCGGCGCGAGCGCCGCCGCGCCTGGGCCGAGGACGACAAAGCCCGAAAGGCCGAGGGCCAGCCTCCTCGAGGAGTGATCCAGCCCAAGGCCGCGGAGCCGGACCCCGACAAAGACGCGCACGATGGCCACTAGCACGGAAGTCGCACCCCCGCCCCCAACGGGAATCACGAGCCCCACGCTGCGCGTCCTCCGCGAGGCGCTCGGCGCCGACGTGCTCGCGGTGCACGAGTTCCGCGGCGACCTCGCGATCACCGTCTCCCGCGCGGCCTGGGTGCGCGCCGCCACGCTCGTCCACGACCACCCGGAGTGCGACTTCAAGCTCTTCCTCGACCTCTGCGCCGTGGACTACCTCGACAAGCCCGACCAGAAGGAGCGCTACGAGGTCGTGCTCCACCTGTACTCGGTGTCGCAGAAACACCACATCCGCCTGAAGGTGGACGTGCCGGAGGCGCATCCCGAGCTCGACACGCTCACGGGCGTCTGGAAGGGCGCGAACTGGTTCGAGCGCGAGGCCTGGGACCTCTACGGGATCGTCTTCAGCGGCCACCCGAACCTGAGCCGCCTCCTGACCCACGACTCGTTCGTGGGCCATCCCATGCGGAAGGACTACCCGACCGCCCAGCGCCACGTGCTGAAGGAGCCGAAGGTGCGGCTGCTGCACGTGCCCCCGGAGTCGGAGAAGCTGCTCGTGAACATCGGGCCGTCGCACCCCGCGATGCACGGGACCTTCCGCGTGCAGGCGCTCATGGACGGGGAGACGATCGTGGACGCCGAGGCCGAGATCGGCTACATGCACCGCAACTTCGAGAAGATGGCGGAGGAGCGGACGTACTGGCAGATCATCCCCTACACCGACCGGCTCAACTACTGCTCGTCCTTCATGAACGGCCACGGCTGGGCCCTCGCCGTGGAGAAGCTCCTCGGGGTACCCGCCCCCCCGCGAGCGGAGGCGATCCGCGTCATCCTGTCCGAGTTCTCGCGGATCATGGACCACCTCGTCGCCATCAGCACGAACGTGGTCGACCTCGGGGCGATCACGCCCTTCTTCGTGGTCTTCCGCGCCCGCGAGGACATCTACGACCTGCTCGAGGCGTGCTGCGGCGCGCGGCTCACCGTTTCCTACGTGCGCATCGGCGGCGTCGCCCAGGACGTGCCCGAGGACTTCGAGGCGCGCTGCCGCAAGGTGCTGGCGAGCGTCAAGGAGAACTGGGACCTCGCGAACAAGCTCCTGACCCGGAACTCGATCTTCGTGAACCGCTTCCGGGACATCGGCGTGATGGGACGCGAGGATGCGCTCTCCTGGGGCTGGGTGGGGCCGTGCCTCCGCGGCTCCGGCGTGGGCTACGACGTGCGCAAGGACCACCCCTACTCCGGCTACGAGCAGTACGACTTCGACGTGCCCGTGGGCACCGTGGGCGACTGCTACGACCGGTACCTCGTGCGCATGGAGGAGATGCTCCAGAGCATGCGCATCATCGAGCAGGCGCTCGCGAAGATGCCGAAGGGCCCGGTGATCACCGACGACAAGCGTGTCGCCATCCCCCCGAAGTCCGAGGTGTACTCGAACATCGAAGCCCTGATGAACCACTTCAAGCTCATCTACGAGGGCATCCTGCCTCCGCAGGGCGAGGTCTACGGCTACACGGAGGGCGCCAACGGCGAGCTCGGGTTCTACATCGTGAGCGACGGCACGAAGTGCCCGTGGCGCGTCAAGGTGCGTCCGCCCTGCTACAACATCTACCAGGCCTTCCCGCACATGATTCGCGGGGGGATGCTCGCCGACGCGGTCGCCACCATCGGGGGGCTGAACGTGATCGCGGGGGAGCTCGACCGGTAATGCCGAAGTTCACGATCGACGGGCGGGAGCTCGAGGTCCCCGCGGGGACGACCGTCATCCAGGGCGCAGCGGACGCGGGGATCGAGATCCCCCACTTCTGCTGGCACCGCGACCTTCCGGTGGACGGCAACTGCCGCATGTGCCTCGTCGAGATCGAGAAGATGCCCAAGCTCCAGATCGCCTGCAACACGCAGGTGACGGAGGGCATGGTCGTCCATACGAAGAGCCCGAAGGCGGTGGAGGCCCACCGCACGACGCTCGAGTTCCTGCTCATCAACCACCCCATCGACTGCCCGGTGTGCGACCAGGCGGGCGAGTGCTACCTGCAGGACAACTACATGGGGCACGGGCTCTACGACGCGAAGGTGGAGCTCGAGGACAAGGTCCACAAGCGGAAGGTCGTGGACCTGGGGCCGATCGTGCTCGACGCCGAGCGGTGCGTGCTCTGCACCCGCTGCATCCGCTTCGAGCGCGAGGTGACGGGCACGAACAGCTTCGAGCTCGTGAACCGGGGCGACCACACCTCGATCGCGACCTTCGAGAACCGGCCGATCACCCACGGCTACGCCGGCAACCTCGCCGACGTCTGTCCGGTGGGCGCGCTGCTGAGCACGGACTTCCGCTTCAAGATGCGCGTGTGGTTCCTGAAGCCGCACGAGTCGGTCTGCGCGGGCTGCTCCACCGGCTGCAACATCTTCGTGGACGAGCGCGACGGCTCCATCCAGCGCTTCCGCCCGCGCCGCAATCCGGAAGTGAACAAGTCCTGGCTCTGCGATCTCGGACGGTACTCCTACAAGCAGGTGGACGCCGACGACCGGATCACCGGAGCGCGGGTCAAAGGCCCGCACTGGGAGGGGCTTGGGCTCTCCGAGGCCCTGGACACGATCGCCGTGGAGCTGAAGGAAGCGGGCGCGTCGTCCGCGTTCCTGGCCTCGCCGCAGGCGACGAACGAGGACCTGCTCGTCTTCCGCCTGCTCGCGGACGCCGTGGGCGGCAAGATCGACTTCCGCGTGGGCGATCCCCAGGACAAGGTCCGCAAGCGCTCGGACCACATCCTCCTCCGCGAGGACCGCAATCCGAACACGCAGGGCTGCCTCGACCTGGGCCTGGGGAAGGCCGGCGTCGCGGCGATCCTCGACGCCTGCCGCAAGGGCGCGATCAAGGCCCTCGTCCTCCAGGGCCCCGAGCTCCTCCGCGTGCCCGATGCCGGGGACGCCTTGGCCAGGGTTCCGTTCATCGCGGTCATGGCCACGCACGAGGGGCCGGAGCTCGACCGCGCACACTGCGTGCTGCCCGCCGCGATGTGGCCCGAGCTGGAGGGGACCTTCACGAACTATCAGCGACGCGTCCAGCGCATCAAGGCCTCCGTGCCGCGGCCCGGAGACGCGCGGCCGCGCTGGGAGCTCGCCGCCGGCCTCCTCCAGAGGCTCGGGCAGCCCTTCCACCCCACCTCCGCCCGCGAGATCTTCGCGCTCGTGGCCCAGGCCGTACCTGACTACGCGGGCCTCGACTACCGGTCGATCGGCCTCCAGGGAAAGGCGCTCCCCCTGAAGGACGAGGCCGCCGCCGCCGAGGCGAGGGCGTAGTGGCCGCCCGGGTCGTGACCGTCGACCGGAACCAGAAGCCGGGAGTGGGCCCCAT
Source organism: Acidobacteriota bacterium (assembly GCA_046726955.1). Classification (GTDB taxonomy): domain Bacteria; phylum Acidobacteriota; class Vicinamibacteria; order Fen-336; family Fen-336; genus CAVPGH01. The sequence goes on along the minus strand of JBKPBQ010000159.1, from coordinate 1,008 downwards.
CCTTCTCGGCATGAAGATCACGCTCGTCAACCTCCTGCGAACCGTCTTCGGCGGGAAGGCGGCCACGATCCAGTGGCCGGAGGAGAAGCGGCCGCACTCCGCGCGCTACCGGGGCATCCACATCCTCACCGAGCGGCTGGACGGCACGCCCAAGTGCGTGGCGTGCTACATGTGCGCCACCGTGTGCCCCGCCGAGTGCATCTTCATCGAGGCCGGGGAGCGGCCGGAGAAGACGATCGAGAAGTACCCCACCCGCTTCGAGATCGACCTGCTGCGCTGCGTCTACTGCGGCTTCTGCGTCGACGCCTGCCCGGAGGAGGCGATCGTCATGAGCCGGGAGAACGACCTCGTGGGCACGTCCCGGGCGGAGATGATCATCGACCGCGATCGTCTCATGGCCCGTAACAAGCTCCTGGAGTTCGGGGCCGGCTACCGACCCGAGGACCACGACGAGCGCCGGCCGGTGCGCATCGCCGCCCTCGAGCGGCTGCGCGCCGAGCACGGGATCGTGCCGGGCCCGCCCTCCCGTTAGGCGTCGCCGCCTCGCGCGAACTGCGCATGAGCGAGGCGCCCCGCACCGTCTCCCGATACGAGATCCAGGCCGAGCTGGGCCGCGGCACCATGGGCGTCGTGTACCGGGCCCACGACCCCGTTCTGGGCCGGGACGTCGCCTTGAAGGTCATCCACCCGGTGGGCTTCGGCGGCGAGGAGGACGCCGTCGACTTCGAGAAGCGCTTCCTGCTGGAAGCGCGGAGCGCGGCCTCGCTCTCCCACCCCGGGATCGTGGTCGTGCACGACGTCGGGCGCGATCCCGCCACCGGCAGCCCGTACATGGCGCTCGAGCTCCTGCGCGGCCGGCCGCTCGACGCCGTGCTGCGCGAGAAGGGACCGATGCCCTGGCGGGAGGCCCTCCGCCTCGGCCAGAAGCTGGCGGAGGCGCTCTTCGAAGCCCACTCGAAGGGCATCGTGCACCGGGACATCAAGCCCGCGAACGTGATGGTCCTGGAG
>JBKPBQ010000158.1:0-8431 GCA_046726955.1 Acidobacteriota bacterium | reverse complement strand
GTGGGCCGCCAGCCCGCCGCGTTGGCGGCGGCGGAGGGTTGGAGCCGCGCGAGGACGGCCTTGTCGAGCAGCACGCGGCTCGGCTCGCCGTCCGCGCGCAGGCGCACGACGAGGTCCCTCGCCGCGGGGCGCCACGAGCCCTCGACGGCGCCCGCCTCGACGCTCACGCGGCCCGCGTCCCGCCGCTGCGCGAAGCGCCGCCGGGCGAAGGCGCCCTTGCGATAGGCGAGGCTCTCGCCGTCGTCCTCGTAGAGCGTCGCCTCGGACTGGGCCGCGGGGTAGACGGTCACGCTCAGCGGCTGGCCGCTCATCTGCCCGGTGTGCTGGACGACGGGCTGGCGGAAGAGGAAGGCCCCGGCCCGCACGTAGACGGGGATCGTCTCGAGCGTCACCGGCACGCGCAGCTTCCGCCCGCCCGCCACCACGCGCCCCGTCCAGTACTCGTACCAGTCGCCGCCGGGCAGATAGAGCTCGCGCTCGCTCACGCCCTCGCGCACGACGGGCGCCACCAGGAGGTCGCGCCCGAGCAGGAACTGGTCGTCGATCTGGTAGGTCTCCTCGTCCTGCGGGAACTCGAGGAAGAGCGGGCGCATCGCGGGGATCCCGGTCTCGCTCGCTTCGCGCATCACCTGGTAGACCTGGGGCAGGAGCTCGTAGCGCAGCTCGATGGCGCGGCGGTTGATCGCCTCGTACCTGTTCCCGTACGACCACGGCTCCTGGTCGGGCGTGCCGATCGACGTGTGCGTGCGCATGAACGGGTAGAAGACGCCGGTCTGGAGCCAGCGCGTGTAGAGCTCGGGGGACGGCGCCTGCTCGAAGCCGCCGATGTCGCTGCCCACGAAAGGGAAGCCGGAGAGCCCGAGGCCCATGAGCGTGGGCAGGGACTGCAGGAGGTGCGGCCAGTTGCTCACGTTGTCACCCGGCCAGACCGCCGCGTAGCGCTGGCCGCCCGCGTAGCTCGCCCGCGTGAGCACGAACGGCCGCTCGTCCGGGCGCAGGCGCGACAGGCCCTCGAACGTGGACTGCGTCATGAGCATGCCGTAGACGTTGTGGATCGCGCGGTGGTCAGTGGGCTGCCCCTCGTTGTCGTGGCGCACCGTCGTGGGCATCGTGTGGATGTACGGCGTGAAGACCGCGGGCTCGTTCATGTCGTTCCAGATCCCCGCGACCCCCACGTCCGTGAGCTGCTTGTAGAGCCCGCCCCACCACTCGCGCGCCGCCGGCTTGCTGAAGTCGGGGAAGACGCTGGGCCCCGGGTTGACCGGCGCGTTCGAGGGCCAGACCGGACCCTCGTAGTCGGTGCCGTCCGGGTTCTTCACGAAGTGGTCGCCGGCCTTCCCGCTGTCGTAGGGCAGGTAGCCTGTCTCCTTCTTGGGGTGCGGGTCGAGGATGGTGACCACGCGGAAGCCCTGGGCGCGCAGGTCGGAGATGAGCTTCTTGGGGTCGGGGAAGCGCTCGCGGTCCCAAGTGAAGGGCTTGTAGTTGTCGAGGTAGTGGATGTCGAGCCAGAGCGTGTCGGCGGGAATCTGGCGCAGGCGGAAGTTCTCGGCGATGAACCGGACCTTCGACTCCGGGTAGTAGCTGTAACGGCACTGGTGGTAGCCGAGGGCCCACAGCGGCGGCAGCGGGGTGCGGCCGGTGAGCGCCGTGTAGCGCTCGATCACCTGCTTCGGCGAGGGCCCGTCGATGAAGTAGTAGTCGAGCTCTCCCGCGGGCACGCCGAGGGCGAGGAGCTCCTGCGTCTCGTGACCCACGTCGATCGTAGTCCTGTAGGTGTTGTCGAGGAAGATCCCGTGGGCGCGACCCTTGCGGAGCACCATGACGAAGGGCACGGAGACGTAGATGGGATCGGTCCCGGAGTCGTAGCCCGGCGTGTCGCTGTTCCACATGGTGTAGGCGTAGCCGCCGAGTCCCTGGGCCCGCTTGTCCAGGCGGCCCATCTTCTCGCCCAGGCCGTAGACGTGCTCGTCCTCGCGCAAGCGCTTCCAGACCTTGACCCGGGTGCCCGCGACCGCCGTGCCCAGGTCGGGATCGTCCTCGTCGAGCGACTCCCCGGCGGCGGTGGCGAACGCGACCCGGAAGGGCGAGTGGCGAACCGTGACCTTGAGGGCGCGCGTCGTGACCACCGACCGGTCGCTCCCGACGTCGAACGACGCGCCGGGGTCGCCGAAGTCGCGGGGGACCACGGCGTACGAGTGGTCGCGGCCGAAGGCCGGAGTGGGCGAGAAGCGGAGGCGCACGACCTCGGGAGAGAGCACGGTGAGCGCGGCTGTGCCCTGCTCGCTGCGGAAGACGAGCGCGTTTCGCTCGCGGGTGGGGGCAGGAAAGGCGCCGAGGGAAGCCCAGCCCGCCGCGGCCGCGGAACCGACGAGCAACGTCCCGAACGCCGCTCCCACGAGCACGACACACGGGAGTCGCTTCGCCATGGGGAACCTCCGGGCGGATTCTACGCCGACCTCAAACAACCGTTGAGACGGCCCGCCCACGTGATGTAGAGTCCCCCCCCGATACGCCCTTCCCAACTCCAGGAGGCTCGATGCTCTTCGCCGCGGCATCCGCCGTCACCCATCGCACGCTGCAGCCCCTCGACATCGCGATCATCGTGGTCTACTTCCTGGTCGTCTTCTCGATCGGCTTCTACTTCTCCAAGAAGGAGCGCACGTCGGAAGACTACTTCCTGGCCAGCCGGCACGTGGGGTGGTTCGCGATCGGGGCTTCGCTCTTCGTCTCGAACATCTCGACCGAGCACTTCATCGGCCTCGCCGGCTCGGGAGCGACGTCGGGCCTCGCCGTCGGCCACTTCGAGTGGCTCGCCTGCCTCATCCTGTTGATCCTGGGCTGGGTGTTCGTGCCCTTCTACCTCCGCTCCAACGTCTTCACGATGCCCGAGTTCCTGGAGCGGCGGTTCAACCGGCAGTGCAGCATCTACCTCGCCAGCATCTCGATCCTGGCCTACATCTTCACGAAGATCTCCGTGCACCTCTACGCGGCGGCAATCGTGCTCGAGCGCGTGGTCGGCTGGAACCCCATGACCGCGGCCGTCCTGCTCGTGGTGGCGACCGGTATCTACACCGTGGCCGGGGGGCTCGCCGCCGTCATCTACACCGACCTCGTGCAGACGCTGATCCTCCTCGCGGGGGCGATCGCCTTGACCGTGATCGGCCTCGACAAGGTGGGCGGTTTCGAGGCCCTGCGGGCGGCGTTGCCCGCGGACTACTTCAGCATGATGAAGCCGATCGACCACCCCGAGTTCCCCTGGACCGGGATCTTCCTGGGCGCGCCGATCCTCGGGATCTGGTACTGGTGCACGGACCAGGTGATCGTCCAGCGCGTGCTCTCCGCGAAGGACGAGGGCCACGCCAAGGCGGGGACGATCTTCGCCGGCTTCCTGAAGATCCTGCCCGTGTTCGTGCTCGTGCTCCCCGGGCTCATCGCGGTCGCGCTCTACCCGGATCTGTTCACCAAGATGAACGGCCACGTCACGAACGGCGACATTGCCTACCCGACGCTGATCGTGAACCTCCTGCCCACCGGCCTCGTCGGACTGATGATCGCCGCCCTCCTCGCGGCCCTCATGGGCGCCATGAGCTCGGTCTTCAACTCCGCCTCGACGATGGTCACGCTCGACTTCTACAAGCGGCTGCGTCCCGAGGCGACCGAGCGGCAGCTCGTCAACTTCGGCCGGATCGCGACGGGAGTGATGGTGGTCCTGGGCATCCTCTGGGTCCCGTTCATCCACCTCTTGAGCTCGCAACTCTACATCTACCTGCAGAGCGTCCAGGCCTACGTGAGCCCTCCCATCGCCGTCTGCTTCATCCTGGGGATCCTCTGGCCGCGCCTCAACGGCACCGGTGCCATCTCGTCGCTGCTCGTGGGCTTCGTGCTGGGGACCGTCCGCTTCGTGTGCGAGGTGCTCGACAAGACGAGCCGGTTCGAGTCCCCGGCCATCCGTTGGCTCGTCGACATGAACTTCCTGCACTATGCGATCCTGATGTTCGTGGTGTGCTCGATCGTCCTCGTGGCGGTGAGCCTGATGGGTCCCGCTCCCGACCGGAAGAAGCTCGCCGGGCTCACCTTCGCCACTGTGGGCGAGAAGATGGACGCGACGCCGGTGCGGGAGAGCCCGAAGCTGGCGCACGAGACGCGGCGTGAGCACCAGCTCAACGTGGCCTTCAGCTTGCTCCTGGTGGCGACCGTGGTCGGGCTCTGGATCTACTTCCGGTAGTCGACGTGCCGTGCCGATCCAGAGCCTGAAGCCGAACGTCACGCGCGGAGAGGCGGTGGCCGCCTTCGAGGGCGGCTGGGCCCGCCGCTGGCTGGCCGGGCGCCGTCGGCTCCGCGCGGTCGCGGAAGCCTACGTGCCGTTCCGCCTCTACGAGGTCGAGATCGCGAAGGGAAAGAGCGGGGCGCGCTGGTGGTTCGGCCTGGAGGCGGTGACGGGGACGCTCGACCTCTACGGCTTCGACACGCCGCCGGCGGCCGCCGACCTCGTGCTCGTCGAGACCCGCAACCGCCTGGAGGCCCAGCTCGAGGAGCAGCCGGCGCGCTCGGCGCTCGAGGACAAGGTGCGGCGGCTGCTCTTCCAGCGCGGCTTCTTCCGCGCCAACGCGCCGAGCGTGCGCGCGATCCGCGCGATCGGCGAGATCCACGTGCCGTACTGGCTCGGCCTCTACCCGACGAAGGGCGACGGCGTCCGCATCCGCGTGCTCGACGCCGTGCGGCGACGCTTCGAGGGGGCCAAGGCCCGCGTCCTCTTCGAGAGCTGGCTCGGCCAGCGCGCTTGACGCTCGTCTTCCCGCCGCAATAGCCTGTTCGGGAATCGTGCGCGTGCGCCCCCGGACCGCGGGTCCCGTTTCGAGCCTCCTTCTTCTCTTGTCGTCGGGGGCGCTCGCCCGGGCGCAGCCCGTCCCGCAGCTCCTGGCCGAGGCCCGGCGGCTCCTGCCCGGCCAGCCCGACGCGGCCCGGAGCCGGCTCGAGCAGGTCCTGAAGCTCGACCCCACCTCCGCGGAGGCGCACTTCCTCCTCGGGACGATCCAGGAGGACGCGAAGGATCTGGCGGCGGCTCGTGCGTCCTACGAGGAAGCCATCCGGCTCACCCCGGGAATGGCCCGCGCCCACGACCGCCGAGGCTTCGTGCTCGGCCAGCAAGGCGACACCGAGGAGGCGATCCGCGAGTTCGCGGAGGCCGCGCGGCTCGACCCGCGGCTCTTCGACGCCCAGTACCACCTGGGGGCGACGCTCTGGTGGACGAAGAGGCCCGAGGAGGCGCTCGTCCCGCTGCGCGAAGCGGTGAAGCTCCGGCCGACCCATGCCGAGGCGCGCTATTACCTGGGCCTCGTGCTCGAGCAGCAGGGAGACGACGCGGCCGCGATCGACGCGCTGCGGCGGGCGGTGAAGCTCGCCCCCCGCCTCGCCCCCGCGCAGCTCCGCCTCGGGCTCGCGCTGCAGCGTCAGGGCGACCTGCCCGCGGCGATCGCCTGCCTGGGCACGGCCGCCCGCCTCGATCCGTCGAACGCGGAAGCGGCCAACAGCCTCGGGCTCGCCCTGCTGCAGAAGGGCGAGTCGGAGAAAGCACTCGCCACGTTCCGCAAGCTCGCGGCGGACCACCCGGAGTACACGACCGCCCGCCACAACCTGGGAAGCGCGCTCATGCAGATGGGCGACCTCGAAGGCGCGGTGGCGCTCTATCGCGAGATGGCCGAGACGGATCCCGCCGACGCGGAGTCGCTGTACAACCTCGGCATGGCCTTGAAGCAGAGGGACGACTTCGCGGGGGCGGAGGCCGTGCTCCGGAAGGCCGTGGCCCTCGACGCGACGCTTCCCGAGCCGCCGTACACGCTCGCGGTCGTGCTCTGGCAGACGGGTCGGCCGACGGAGGCGATCCCCCTGCTGCGCGCGGCGATCGCCCGCAAGCCCGACTACGCCGACGCCCACTACGTGCTGGGGACGGTGCTCAAGCAGACGGGCGAGATCGACGAGGCGCTCGCCGAGTTCCGGGAGACGATCCGCTACCAGCCGACCTCGGCCGAGGCCCACCTCAGCGTGGGCCAGATCCTCCAGATGAAGAAGCAGCCCGTCGAGGCGGCGGCCGCGTTCGCGGAGGCGCAGCGGCTCACCCGCAAGAAGGCGGACGCCCAGGCGGCGACGTTCGCCGTGGGGATGGGTCTCCAGCGGATGAAGGAGAAGGACACGGCAGGGGCCATCGAGCGCTTCCGCGAAGCCGTACGCCTCGCTCCCGACTATCCCGAAGCGCACTACCAGCTCGCGCTCGCCCTCCAGGCCTCGGGAGCGCGGGTGGAGGCGCAGCGACAGTTCGCGGAGGCGCACCGTCTCGCGCCTCACCTCAAGCCGCTCGACGAAGGCCGGCCTTGAGGGCGCTGCGCGCGGTCGTGCTTCTTCTCGCCGTGAGCGGCGTCGCGGCGCTCGTCGGGAACGTGAGATCCGGCGACCCGGATCTCGGCTTCTCGTTTCGCAGCGCCGCTCGGGAGGCCGGCCTCGACGCCGTGACCGTGTTCGGGGGCCGGGAGACGAACAAGTACCTGCTGGAGACGACCGGCTGCGGCGTCGCGCTCCTCGACTACGACGGGGACGGCCGCCTCGACATCTTCCTCGTGAACGGCACGACGCTCGAGGGGTTCCCGCCGGGCCAGCAGCCCACGAACCACCTCTACCGCAACAAGGGCGACGGGACGTTCGAGGACGTCACGAAGAAGGCGGGCCTCGCCGAGAGCGGCTGGGGACAGGGCGCGTGCGCCGGCGACTACGACAACGACGGGCACGTCGACCTCTTCGTGAGCTACTGGGGACAGAACCACCTCTACCACAACCGGGGCGACGGGACGTTCGAGGACGTGACGGTCCGCGCGGGGCTGCGCAACACGCGGGCGCGCTGGGGGACCGGCTGCGCCTTCCTCGACTACAACCGCGACGGCCGGCTCGACCTCTTCGTGGCGAACTACATCGACATGGACCTGAAGACGACGCCCACTCCCGACTCCGGGCTCTGCCGCTACAAGGGCGTACCCGTGGCCTGCGGGCCTCCCGGCCTCACGGGCGGCAAGAACGTGCTCTACCGGAACAAGGGCGACGGGACGTTCGAGGACGTCTCCGACGCGGCGGGGATCACGAAGGCGAGCGGCACCTACGGCCTCGGCGTCAGCACGCTCGACTTCGACGACGACGGCTGGACCGACCTCTACGTGGCCAACGACTCGAATCCCGCCGCCCTCTACCGGAACAATCACGACGGCACGTTCACGGACGTGGCGATCACGAGCGGCTGCGCGTTCAGCCAGGACGGCAAGCCCCAGGCGGGGATGGGAGTCGCGGTGGGCGACTACGACCGCAACGGGACGATGGACATCTTCAAGACGAACTTCGCCGGCGACACCTCGACGCTCTACCGCAACACCGGGGAGGGCTTCTGCGAGGACCGCACGTTCGCGGGCGGGATCGGCACCAACACGCGCTGGCTGGGCTGGGGGACGGCTTTCGTCGACTTCGCGAACGACGGCTGGCTCGACCTCTTCCTCGTGAACGGCCACGTCTACCCGGAGGTGGCGCAGCTCAAGACCGAGGCGGCCTACAAGCAGCGCAAGATCGTCTACCGCAACCGCCGCGACGGGCGCTTCGAGGACGTCACCGACCGCCTGGGCGAGCCCATGACGACGCCCAGGGCCGGCCGGGGCGCTGCGTTCGGCGACGTGGACAACGACGGCGACATCGACATCGTCGTCAACAACGTCAACGACACGCCCGATCTTTTCCTGACCGAGACGAGCGGGACGAACCACTGGCTCACCGTCGCCCTCGAAGGAACGCGGTCCAACCGCAGCGCGATCGGCGCGCGAGTGCGTGCCTCTGCGGGCGGCGTCGTGCAGACGCAGGAGGTGCGCGGCGGCGGCAGCTACGCCTCGCAGAACGACCTGCGTGTACACTTCGGCCTCGCCGACGCGACGATCGTGGAGCGCCTGGAAGTGCGCTGGCCGAACGGCCTCGAGGAAGAGTGGCGCGATGTCGCGGTGGATCGGATCCTGGCCTTGAAGGAAGGAACGGGGAAGGCGCTGGGCGGGCGATGAGGACTGGCTCGAGGGACGCTTTCTCTGCGGCGTGGCTCTTCGTGGCCTGGCTTGGGCTGGGAAGCCTCTCCACGGCGGGTGCGCAGGACCCGTCGCCTGCTCCCGACCCCATTCGTGAATCGCGCGCCCTCATCGACGCCGGGCAACCCAAGGCCGCCATCGCCAAGCTGCAGGCGCTCGACACGACCGATCCGCGCGTCGCGCAGGCCCTGGGGGTCGCCTACTACCACGCCGACGACCCCGTGCGCGCGGTCGAGGTCCTGAAGCCGGTCGTGGACAAGCTGCCTGCGAATTCCCTCGAAGCGCGCGAGGCCGTGCAGGTGCTCGGGCTGTCGCTCTACGTCGCTCAGCAC
>JBKPBQ010000157.1:0-3987 GCA_046726955.1 Acidobacteriota bacterium | reverse complement strand
TCCTGGCTGCGCTCGCACGAAGGCCTCTTCGAATGGACGCCGCCGGTCGCCGGCGCCATCGCCCTCGCGCGCTACAGGCTGCCCGTGGGCTCGACTGCGCTCGTGGATCGGATTCGCCGCGAGCAGTCCGTGCTCCTCGTTCCCGGCGACATGCTCGGCGCCGGCCGCAGCCTGCGCTTCGGCTTCGGTTACGACATCGAGCGCACGCTGGCCGGGCTCGCGCGGGTCGACGAGACGCTGGCTCGAGTGGCGCGGCGCTCGCGAGCCGCCGCGCGCCAGCGCGTGGACTGATCGATCGCGTTTCAAAAAATGGTTCGCGAATCGCTGCTCCTCCGGTGACTCGTCTCACTGCCGCATGGACCCGATCCGGAAGAACATCGGGTCATTCGAACGGCGGGCAAGCCTGACCTGGTTGCTTCGGCGAGGTCTTGCCTGGGATTCGACGGCCGCGCCCCAGCCTCTCTGGCGGCGGCTTTTCCGGAACAACGGCGGCGAAAGGAATCATGAGCCATCGAGCTTCGAGAGCGGCGATCGTGCTGTCGGCGTGCCTCACCGCGCTCCCCGCGGCGGCGCAGAACGTGGTGCGCTTCGGGCCTCCCCAGGCCCTCACGATCGGGACGAGGGCCGTCCATCCCTCGGTCGTAGTGGACCAGGCGGGCGAGACGCACGTCGTCTTCAACCGATCGGAGACGGTCTACTACACGCGTACCGTCCAGGGCGCGTTCACGGCTCCGATCGCCCTCGACAACGGGATCGGAGCGAGCCACCCGGTCATCGTGCGGGGGCTCGCCGGCGAGCTGCACGTCCTCTACATCCGCGAGTCGACGGACAAGACCCTGTACTACCGCCGCGGTGTGCTGACTGCGGGACAGATGGTCTGGTCGGCGCGCCTCGCGATCGCGGGCAACACGGCGAGCAAGGCCTACCCGGGCATCGCCGTGACCGATGCGAGCGGCACGCTGCCCGTGCCGTACATCGAGAACACCTGCGGCTACTACCGCGTCTTCTACCGCGCCCGCCGGACGGATGGCTCCTGGACCGTTGCCGAGACTCCCCTTCCCACCTGCGAGTACCAGACCGCGCCCCAGGCGGTCGTCGGCTCCGACAACCACGTCAAGATCATCTTCACGCACGGCGCGGACATCGCGTTCGCCTCGCGCGAGAGCGCGGGCTGGACGACGCTGAACCTCTCGGGCTCGCCCCAGACCAACTCCAACGTGCCCACATTGGCGCGGACGTTCGGGTCGTACCTTTTCGCCGCCTGGGACGAGGGCGTGAACGCTCACGACATCCAGGCGCGGGTCTCCGCGGACAGCGGGAAGACCTGGGGGCCGATCTTCTCGATCTCCTCCTCGCCGCAGTACGCCACGGGTCCCACCGTCCAGTGGATCCCAGGCACGACGCGCGTCGGCCTCTCCTGGATCGACGCGACGGGTAGCCTCGACAACCAGCCGGACATCCTCTACTCGGAGGTGGACGTCGTCTCCCGCGCGATGACGACGCCGGTGCGCCTCGCCCAGCTCCCCGGTGCGGCCACCCTCCCGTCGCTCTCCGTTCTCGGGGGAGCGAGCCTCGTGTGGCAGGACAAGACGAGCGGAGACTGGCAGATCTTCGTCGCCATCGATCCCGGGGCCTGGAATGCGCAGGCGAAGCTCGTCTGCCTGAACGGCCAGACGCCGACGGTGACGACCGCGGATTACCACTTCTTCTGGTCGATGTGGCCCCCGAACCCGCTCGTCTGGCAATACGCCCCGGCCAGCCAGCTTCTGCGGATGACCCCGACCGCCCCCACGGTCACCAACAGCAGCTTCTACCTCGGCCTCGAGAACAACGCGGGCACGGAGGTGCTGGGCCCGGTGCTGGGCGCGCCGCATCCGGCGATGGTCAACAGCACGTTCTTCAATCCCCCGACGCTCATGCTCCGCTGGGCGCTCGCCGAGGTGCCGAAGGGCGTCTACGGCTTCTCGTTCTACGCGCCGCCCCGGACCTGCCCGGGCCAGGCGCCGATCTCCGTCCTGACGCCTAACGGAGGCGAAGTCGTCCCGCTCTCGGGCAGCTACAGCATCCGGTGGCTGGCCGGCAGCGAAGTCGGACCGGTCCGGATCGAGGTCTCGACCAGCAACGGGGCGACGTGGCAGCTCGAGCACGACCTCGTGCCGAACAACGGTCTCTACAGCTGGTGGCCGACTGTGACGACGACGCAGGGCCGCATCCGGATCTCGAGCACCGCGAACCCGACCATCCGGACGGTGAGCGCGGCGCCATTCACCGTGCGATAGGGCGGGCCGCGCTCGGGCCCGGCTCACCGCCGCGGCCGGCCGCCCACGGCCGGCGCGCGGCCGACGCACGGGGGCCGGCTGTCCACCGGATTGTGTTGCGGCTCACCCGGCGAACGCCATACCATCGGCATCCCTTGGCGTATCGGCAGGGACGGAGTCCGACCATGAATGGGAACAGAAGGCTCGGTCGCAAAGGCACTTCGACGGTCGGGGCGGTGTTCGCGGCCGTCGTTCTCGCGGCCGCCGTCCGCGCGCAGCAGGACATCCCACTGCCCGAGCACCCGCGTCCGGATTTCGAGCGCGCGGCCTGGGTGAACCTGAACGGCGCCTGGCAGTTCCGCTTCGACGGGAAGGACGAGGGGCTCGCCCAGGGCTGGGAGAAGCAGGACGCATCGGCTTTTCCGCTCACGATCAAGGTCCCGTTCCCCTGGGGGTCGGCGCTCTCCGGCGTGCCGGACAGCGCGCCCATCGCCTGGTACGCGCGCTCGATCGAGATCCCGGCGGGGTGGAATGGACAGCGCATCTTCCTGGTGATCGGCGCGTCCGACTGGAAGACGACCGTCTGGCTCGACGGGAAGAAGCTCGGCGACCACGAGGGCGGCTACACGCCGTTCGAGTTCGAGCTGACGCCCAACGCCCGCCCGGGGTCCACCCAGCGCCTCGTGGTCCATGTCGACGACGTGGACCGCAAGTTCAAGCTCGAGGGCAAGCAAGGCTACGGCAACGCGCGCGGCATCTGGCAGACGCCGTATCTCGAGGCGCGCGGGCAGGCGGCTCTCGGAACGCTGCACTTCACGCCCGACATCGACGCCAAGAAGGTCACGGTCGAGGCCAAGCTGCTCGATCCCGCGCCCCAGGAGCTCACGCTGCGTCTCACCTTCCGCACGGGCGGCGTCGCCGGCGTCGAGCGCCGCATCGCCAAGGGCGAGAGCGGCGTCCAGTTCGACGTGCCGATTCCCGACGCCCACCTCTGGTCGCTCGAGGATCCGTTCCTCTACGAGCTCGAAGCCCGCCTCGAGGGCGCGGGGTCGGCCGACGCCGTCAAGACCTACTTCGGCATGCGCAAGGTCTCGGTCGTGAATCTGCCCGGGACCGACCATCGCTACGTGGCCCTCAACAACGAGCCGGTCTACCTCCAGCTCACGCTCGACCAGGCCTACCACCCGGACGGCTTCTACACGTTCCCGAGCGACCAGTACCTGCGCAACGAGGTCCTCCGCGCGCGGCAGATCGGCCTCAACGGGCTGCGCGAGCACGTCAAGGTCGAGACGCCGCGCAAGCTCTACTGGGCCGACCGGCTGGGCGTCCTCATCATGGCCGACGTTCCCAACGCCTGGGGCGAGCCCACGCCGGAGATGCACCAGGAGATCGAGCGGACGCTGCGCGAGATGATCCGGCGCGACTACAACCACCCGTCGATCTTCGCGTGGATCCCGTTCAACGAGACGTGGGGTCTCTTCACGAACCTGCCGCTGCAGGCCGGCGAGAAGGAGCCGAAGAAGGTCTACCGGCCGGAGACGCAGAAGTGGGTGGCCTCCGTCTATCGCATGGCGAAGTCGCTCGACGCCACGCGGCTCGTCGAGGACAACTCGGTCTGCTGCCAGCGCGGCCACACGGAGACCGACATCAACTCCTGGCACGCGTATCTTCCCGGCTGGGCCTGGGACGAGGAGCTCGACAAGGCGACCAAGGGCACGCAGCCCGGCTC
>JBKPBQ010000156.1:0-3941 GCA_046726955.1 Acidobacteriota bacterium | reverse complement strand
GTCGGCCTCTGTTCCCTTGCCGGCGTCGAGGAGCCTCGCGGTCGTTCCCGCGGTGGTCAGGGAGAACGGCATCGCGGCCACGGCCGGAGAGAAGGAGACGGGACCGCGCACCGTCGCCCGCGCCGATCGCTCCAGCCACCGGGCCGGCATGGGGAAGCTCTCGCGGCGCGCGTCCACACCCATCGCGCGGAAACGGGCGAGGCCCCACTCGACCGAGCGCTCGTTGGCGGCCGAGCCCGTGGGCCGGCCTCCGATCTCGTCCGTCAGCGAGCGGAGGTCCTCCACGAGCGGAGTCGACCCCATGAGGGCGGCCACCAGGCGCTCCGCGTCGTCGGCGAGGACGGGCGAGGCAAGCGAGAGGGCGAGGAGAAAGCCGGCGACGCCCCTCACGACTCCGAGTCCAGCAGCCGCAGCAGGTACTGGCCGTAGTCGTTCTTCTCCATCGTGAGCGCGAGACGGCGCACGTCCTCCGCCGTGATGTAGCCCATGCGGTAGGCGACCTCCTCGAGGCAGGCGACCTTGAGGTCCTGGCGCTCCTCGATGGCCTGGATGAACGTCGAAGCCTGGAGCAGCGACTCGTGGGTGCCGGTGTCGAGCCAGGCCATCCCGCGTCCCATGACCTCGACGTGCAGCTCGCCCGTCCGCAGGTAGGCGAGGTTCACGTCGGTGATCTCGAGCTCGCCGCGCGCCGAGGGCTTTAGGCCGGCCGCGATCTCGAGGACCCGGTTGTCGTAGAAGTAGAGGCCCGTCACCGCGTAGTGCGACCGCGGCTTCTTGGGCTTCTCCTCGAGACCGATGGCGCGGCCGTTGGCGTCGAACTGCACGACGCCGTAGCGCTGGGGATCGCGCACGCGATAGGCGAACACGGTCGCGCCGCTCTTGCGCCGCGCGGCGTCCGTGAGGAGCGCAGGCAGGCGGTCGCCGTAGAAGATGTTGTCGCCGAGGGCGAGAGCCACGCTGTCTCCGCCCACGAAGTCGCGCCCGATCAAGAACGCCTGGGCGAGGCCCTCCGGCCGTGGCTGTGCCGCCCACGATACGCGGACGCCGAACTGCCCTCCGTCGCCGAGGAGACGGCGGAACCCCTCCTGCTCGTGGGGGGTCGTGATGACCAGGATGTCGCGGATTCCCGCGAGCATGAGTGTCGAGAACGGGTAGTAGATCATCGGCTTGTCGTAGACGGGGACGAGCTGCTTGCTCACGCCCAGCGTCACGGGCCAGAGCCGGGATCCCGAGCCTCCTGCGAGGACGATGCCCTTCATGCGTCGCGAGGATAGCACTCAAGGCCACCCAGCCCGGAATGGGAAAGACGATGACGGCGGCGCTTTCGGGCTATCCTCTCGCGGTGCCGAGCGAGCGCGAACGGGCCCACCAGCGTCTGCTTCGCATCCTCGGGCCCGACTTCGCGGTGGGACGCGGCCACCCGCTGCCCTACGGCGCGACGGCGCGGCGCGACGGGATCAACTTCTCGCTCTTCTCGAAGCACGCGACGGGCGTGCGGCTCGTCGTCTCGCTTCCCGGCGACGGCGATTCCGTGCTCGAGCTGCCTCTCGACGCCGAGTACAACCGCACCGGCGACGTTTGGCACGTCTTACTGAAGGGGCTCGATCCCGGCATCGAGTACGGTTATCGGCTCGAGCGCGTGCCCAACCCGGAGCCGCGGATCCACCGCTACGATCCCTCTAAGGTCGTGATCGATCCCTACGGCAAGAGCGTGGCCGGTCTCGAGGGATGGGGCAAGGGGACGGGCCGCCTCGGGCGTCTCGAGCGGCTGCGCTCGCGCGTGGTGGACGAGGAGTTCGACTGGGGGATCGAGCACCCGCTGCGGATCCCGCTCGCCGACTCCGTGATCTACGAGCTCAACGTGCGCGGCTTCACCCGCCACCCGAGTTCCAGTATCGCCCACCCCGGCACGTATCGCGGCCTGGTGGAGAAGATCCCGTACCTCAAGGAGCTGGGCGTCACCGCCGTCGAGCTGATGCCCGTCACCGAGTTCGAGGAATGCGAACGCCTCGCCCGCAACCCCGCGACCGGCGAGCGGCTCGTGAACCTGTGGGGCTACCAGCCCGTCTCCTTCTTCGCGCCCAAGACGTCCTTCGCCTCAGCGAGCGGGCCGGGAGCGGCCCTGCGCGAGTTCAAGGAGATGGTGAAGGCCTTCCACCACGCCGGGATCGAGGTGATTCTGGACATGGTCTTCAACCACAGCGGCGAAGGCGACGAGCTGGGAGCGACGTTCTGCTTTCGCGGCCTCGACAACGCGACGTATTACCTGCTCGACCCCAAAACCGGCCGCTACTTGAACTACTCCGGGGTCGGGAACACGCTCAACTGCAACCACCCCGTCGTGCGCTTCATGATCCTCACGGCGCTCCGCTACTGGGTGACGGAGATGCACGTGGACGGGTTCCGCTTCGACCTCGCCTCCATCCTCGGGCGGGGCCGCGACGGCGAGGTCCTCCCCAACCCGCCGCTCCTGGAGGTGATCGCCGCGGACCCGGTGATGGCGGACGTGAAGCTCATCGCGGAGGCGTGGGACGCCGCCGGGCTCTACCAGGTGGGGAGCTTTCCGAGCTGGGGACGCTGGGCGGAGTGGAACGGGAAGTATCGCGACGAGCTGCGCCGGTTCGTGAAGGGCGATCCGGGAATGGTGCCCTACCTCGCCACCCGCCTCGCCGGCAGCTCCGACCTCTATCGCGGCTCCGGCCGCGCCCCCTGGCACAGCGTGAACTTCGTGACCTGTCACGACGGCTTCACGCTGCGCGACCTCGTGAGCTACAACGAGAAGCACAACCTCGACAACGGCGAGAACAACAAGGACGGGCACGGCGAGAACCTCTCCTGGAACTGCGGGGAAGAGGGGGAAACCAAGAACCCCGAGGTGCTCGCCCTGCGCCGGCGCCAGGTACGGAACTTCCTCACGCTCCTCTTCGTGTCGCAGGGCGTGCCCATGATCCTGGGCGGAGACGAGCTCTATCGGACCCAGCGCGGCAACAACAACGCCTACTGCCAGGACAACGAGACGGGCTGGGTGAGCTGGAGCGTGCAGGACGAGGAACGCGCGCTGCTGCGCTTCGTGCGCAGCCTGCTGCGCTTTCGCGCTGTGCACCCGTCCCTGCGGCGGCGGACGTTCTTCGAGGACGATCCCCGGGGGCCGGGCGTCGCCTGGCACGGCTTCAAGCTCGGCAAGATCGACTTCACCCCCGAGTCGCGCAGCCTCGCCATGCACCTGCTCGCCCGCGACGCCGACGACGACATCTACCTCGCCGCCAACGCGCACTGGGAGCCCCACTCGTTCGAGCTCCCGCGGCTCGCGGCGGGGAAGAGCTGGCGGCGCTTCGTGGACACCTCTCTCGAGGCCCCCGGTGATGCGGCGGAACCGGGGGCCGAGGCTGTCCTCAGGGCCCAGAAGAGCTATTCCGTCGGGCCTCGCACCACGATCGTGCTCGTGGGGCGGTGAGGGAGTCGGCCTTCAAGACACGTGCTTGATGAGGAGCACCTCGTTGCCGACCTCGTTGTAGATCAGCTCGTCCACGATCTTCTGGGCGAGGAGCAACCCGAAGCCCCCGTGCCTGCGGCCCTCCGCGGCGCGGACGTCGGTGTGCGCGAGGGGATCGTCCGGGGGGTTGCCGATCGCGGCGTGCTTGACCTCTCCGGGACGGAATCCCGGGCCGGGGTCGTGCACGTAGAAGACGATCGCGCGCTCCGTGCGCACCGCGGAGACCTCCACCACCTTTTCGGGATCGAAGCCCGCCCCGTGCTCCATCGCGTTCAGCAGGATCTCCCGAAAGGCGAGGAGCAGGTCGTCCTTTTCGGGCTGCGCGAGCTCGGTGGGCAGCGAGGCCATGAACTGGACGAGCCGCTCCGCGCTCACGAGGCGGCAGTCGACCCGCACGGAGAGCCAGCCCCTCTTAGCGGAGACGACGTCGATCCCGCGCACTCCATCG